>CABXRX010000015.1:0-15000 GCA_902514745.1 uncultured Pelagibacteraceae bacterium
TTATATTTGAACCATATAAACTATCGTAAAGACTTACCCATCTTGCATTGGCTGCATTTAATAAAAATCTTGCGTTAGTCACTGGACAAACTAATTGAGGGCCACAAATGTTCGAGATTTCTTTATCTACATTTTTAGTTTCAATTTTAAAATTAGGACCAGCTTTTTTAAGATAGCCTATTTTTTGTAAAAAAATTTTATATTCATTGAAATTGAATTTTTTTTCTTTTCTTTCAAGATGGAAAGAATCTATTGATTTTTGTATTTTTTCTCTAGTCTCTAATAGCTTTTTATTTTTTGGTGATAAATCATGTATAGTTTTACTGAATCCTTTCCAAAATTGATTGTTTGAAATACCAGTTCCAGGTAGTAATTCTTTATTAACAAAATCTAAAAGTACGTGTGAGACTGATAAATCATAAGTTTTTATGAATTTTTCTTTTTTTTTCATTATTTTTTATTATATCATTTTATTGTCAAATTTTAGTTTATAAAGAAATTAATATGAAAAATTATCTTAATTTTGAAACTGATATAAAAAACCTGGAGCTTGAAATAGAAAAATTAAAAGACCCATATAATCAAGACGGTCTTTCTGAGGTAGACACACAAAAAATATCTAGTACCCAAGCTGAGCTTGATGAAAAATTAAAAGAAATTTATTCAAATCTTGATCCTTGGCAAACAACAATGGTGGCTCGTCATGAAGATAGACCTAAATCAAAGTTTTTCATTGATAACTTGTTTGATAATTTTATTTCTTTATCAGGAGACCGTTATTATGGAGAAGATAAATCTGTATTAACTGGATTTGCAAAATTTAATGGCACTTCAGTTTTAGTAATAGGTCAAGAAAAAGGTGAAAATTTAGAGACTAGAATTGAGAGAAATTTTGGAATGATGAGACCCGAAGGTTATCGTAAAACTATTAGATTAATGAATTTAGCGAATAAATTTAGTATTCCAATAATATCATTTATTGATACGCCTGGAGCATACCCAGGAGTTGGGGCAGAGGAAAGAGGTCAAGCAGAGGCCATTGCTAAATCAATTGAGTGTTGTATGGAACTAGAAGTTCCAACCTTAGCGATCATCATTGGAGAAGGTGGTTCAGGAGGGGCAATAGCTTTAGCCTCATCAAATAAAGTAATTATGTTAGAAAATGCAATTTACTCAGTAATTTCTCCAGAAGGATGTGCGACTATTTTATGGAGAGATCCAAAAAAAATGCTTGATGCTGCAAAAGCGATGAAACTTTCTGCAAAAGATTTATTAGATTTAAAAGTTATTGATGAAATAATTCCTGAACCATTAGGAGGCGCTCATAGAGATAGGGATCAAATGTTAGAAGGAGTAAAAGAATCCATTTCAAAAAATCTAGATTATTTTAAAGATTTGTCATCTGAGGAAATAATGAATGAAAGAAAAAATAAATTTTTAAAAATTGGAAGAAATAAAGGATTTATCAGTAACTCTGAAGATTTAAGCACATTGACGGTTAAACAAAATAATCTTGATAAGATTCTAAAATCAAAAAGAACTTTAATAGGATCTGCAATTGTAGTTTTAGTTTTATTGATTGTTGCTTTTAGTCTATTTTAAAACTTATAAAGCGCCGCAACAATGTTTGAATTTCTTTCCAGACCCGCATGAACAGGGTTCGTTTCTACCAATTTTTTTTCCACTTTTAATTTGATCTACCATTGATTTTTTTTCTTCTTGTTGTTGTTCTGTAACAACTTTTAAATTAATTAAAATAGTTACAAAATCTAATTTTAATTTATCTAGAAGATTAGAAAATAATTCAAAAGCTTCTTTTTTATACTCAATTAAAGGATCTCGCTGTCCGTAAGATCTCAATCCTATTACCTGTCTTAGTTGTTCAAGATATTGAATATGAGACTTCCAATTTAGATCTATTGATTGTAAAAAAATTCTTTTTTCAATTTCTTTTGCGTGATCCTCACCTAAAATTTTGACTCTTTCTTCTCTAGACTCTGAAAATTTATTTATAATTTTTTTCTTTATTTCCTCATCTTTCTCGGAAATTAATTCTTTAAATTCAAATTCATCAAAGCTTTTACCAACTATCAGTTTTAGACGATTACTAAATTCATTGCTTTTAGGATTTGATAAATTTTGGATTTTTAATTTTATTATATCTTCAATTATTTCCTTCAAAAACACATCAGAATAGTCAAATATTTTTTTACTGTTTATAGCATTTTTTCGTTGAGAAAAAATTACGTGCCTTTGATCATTTAAAACATTATCAAATTTGATTAATGTTTTTCTAATATCAAAGTTTCTAGCTTCTACTTTTTGCTGAGCTCTTTCTAGTGCTTTATTAATCCATGGGTGATCAATACTTTCTCCATCTTTAAGTCCTAATTTTTCTAACATTTTATTCATTGACTCTGACCCAAATATTCTCATTAAATCATCCTCAAGACTTACATAAAATATGGAGCTTCCCTCATCACCTTGTCTTCCAGATCTTCCTCTTGCTTGATTATCAACCCTTCTAGATTCCATTCTTTCAGTTCCCACTACAAATAATCCACCTAAAGATTTTATTTTGTTTTTGTCTGTTTTAAGTTGATCTTCTTGGATTGTTCCTTTTTTACCACCAAGTTGAATATCCACACCTCTTCCTGAAATACTTGTTGTTATAATTACTGATTTTTCTTTACCTGCATTGGCTATTATATTTGCTTCATTTTCATGATTTTTAGCATTTAAGACGACGTGTTTTATATTTTTTTTCTTTAGCAAGTCTGAATAAATCTCAGACTTATTAATACTTGAAGTGAAAATTAATATTGGTTGACCTGCATTATGTCGATCTACAATTTTCTCAATGATTGCATTATTTTTCTCATTTTCTGTTCTAAAAATTTGATCATTATAATCTTTTCTAATCATTTCATTATTAGTTGGAATAATCACTACAGTTAAATTGTAAATTTCAAAAAATTCTTCAGACTCAGTTGCTGCAGTACCTGTACATCCAGATATTTTTTTATAAAGTTTAAAATAGTTCTGATAAGTTATTGATGCAAGAGTTTGATTTTCTGCTTGAATATTTATACTTTCTTTTGCTTCTAACGCTTGATGTAAACCATCACCAAATCTTCTACCTTCAAGTATTCTACCCGTAAGTTCGTCTATAATTTTTAAACTTTCGTCTTTAACAATATAATCTTTACCCTTTTCGAACAAATGATTAGCCCGAAGTGCTTGGTTGACGTGATGTACCAAGTGTAAGTTTTCTGGATCATAAAAATTATTATTTTTTAAAATTCCAGCACTGGAAAAAATTTTTTCTACATTATTAATTCCATCATTAGTTAAAAGAATACTTTTTTCTTTTTCATCTATTTCATAATCTTTATTACTCAACTGTCTTACAAGTTTATTAACGGCAAGATACTGAGCAGTTTTGTCCTCAGCTGAACCTGATATGACCAATGGAGTTCTAGCCTCATCGATTAGACAAGAATCTATTTCATCAACTATAGAAAATGAATGTTCTCTTTGAACCATTTCATTCTCTGAAAATTTCATATTATCTCTCAGATAATCAAAACCAAGCTCACTATTAGTTGCATAAGTGATGTCACAATTATAATTTCTTTTTCGTTCATCATCATCTTGATCGTTATTGATATAACCTGATGACAATCCTAAAAAGTTATAAATTTGCCCCATTTCTATGGAATCTCTTTTTGCTAAATAATCGTTAACAGTAACAATATGAACACCTTTTTCACTGAGAGCATTTAAGTATGCAGCGAGTGAAATTGTAAGAGTTTTTCCTTCCCCTGTTCTCATTTCTGCAATTTTACCTTCATGAAGAACAACACCCCCAATTATTTGGACATCAAAGTGTCTTTCATTTCGAGTTCTTCTTGAAGCTTCTCTCACTAGTGCAAAAGCTTCAGGCAACAGTTCATTTAAGGTTATTCCTTGTTTAATTTTTTCTTTGTATTCTTGAGTTTTTTTTGGAAACTCCAAGTCATCAAGTTTTTTCAATTCGTCCTCAAGTAAATTTACTTTTTCTACTATCTTATTTATCCTATCTAGCTCTTTTTGATTGCTAGATTTAATAAATTTTGTAACTAGATTTAATGGATTAAACATGAGTATTTGATTTATTCTTTACTTATATTGTTTAATATATGCATTAAATAATTATTTTAAATACTATGGGAATTAATTTATCAAATTTTTTAACTTCAAAATCGAAAAATGCTAGAATGATTGATTTTCAAGACCTTGATCATCTTGATGGTCTATCTATTTCTGTTGTAAGTGCGAATTTGTACAATGATAATAGAGATGATTTATCAATGTTTTATTTTAGAGATGGAGCAAATTATGCCTCAGTATATACGCAGTCAAAAATAGTATCTGAAAATATTAAATGGAACTTAAATCAAAATAGCAAGAAAATTTATTCTCTAATAGTAAATACACGTAATGCCAATTCATTTACCGGTAAACAGGGTTATGAAAGTCTACAGAAAATATCAGAAATTGTGTCATCTGAATTAACAAAAAAACAAGAGCAAGATGAGGATATCCCAAAAAAAATTACTTCAAAAGATATTATTTTTGGTTGTACGGGAACTATAGGGGAGTCTTATCCTTACAAAAAAATCTCTGCTCAAATAACAAATTTAGTCAATAAAATTAAATATACTCAAAATAAATTTATTTGGATGAAAGCCGCACTTGGTATTATGACCACTGATACTATGCCCAAGTTAGCAATGGAGGAATGTATAATTGCAAATAAAAAGATTAAGATTTATGGAATAGCAAAAGGATCAGGGATGATTTATCCCAACATGGCAACTACTCTAGCTTATGTTTTTACGGATGCAAATTTATCTAATGATATCTTAAGTAAGCTACTAAAAAAAAATATTTCAACAACTTTTAATGCTATAACTTGTGATGGCGATACAAGCACAAATGATATGGCAACTATTTTTGCAACTGGTAAAGCAGATAACGCTCAAATTAAAAATATAAATGATAAAAAGTTACAAAATTTTGATAAGGCTTTGAATAAAGTTTTACTAAATTTAGCAAAAAGAGTGGTATCAGATGGAGAAGGATCTTCAAAATTTGTGACAGTAAATGTTAAAAAATGTAAATCAGAAATAGATGCTAAACAAATTGCTTTTTCAATTGCTAACTCGCCATTAGTTAAAACTGCAATTGCAGGGGAGGATCCTAATTGGGGAAGAATAATTATGGCAATAGGTAAAGCTGGACCAAAAATAAATTTAAAAAAACTTTTAATTAAAATTGGAAATTTGAAAATTATACAAGACGGAAAATTACATCAAAGTTATGATGAAAAAAGAACTTCAGCATATATGAAAAATCAAAATATTGATCTTGATATTGAAATTTTTACTGGAAAGAAAAGTTTTACTGCTTATACAATGGACTTTACAAAAAAATATATAGACATTAATACAGATTATAGAAGTTAGGTTTATTGAAAATTTTGTAAAAGTTATTAATTAAGTGACATGATTAAATATAAATTAGCATGTAGTGATTGCGAGACCTCTTTTGATAGTTGGTTTGCTTCATCTAAAGAATTTGAAAAATTAAAAAAAAAACATCTTTTAGTTTGTATTGTTTGTAATTCCTTAAAAGTAGATAAAACTCTTATGGCACCCAGAGTAATGAATAATAAAAAAGACTTAAAAAATAATTTTCAATTAGATAAATATAAAAATGTAAAAAAAACTATTAAAAATTATCAAAAATTTATTAAAGAAAATTTTAAGTTTGTTGGTGAAAATTTTGCTTATGAAGCTCGATCTATACATTATGATTCTAAAAAGAAATCAAAAGGTATTTATGGAAATGCATCTAAAGAAGATTTAAAAGAGCTTAAGGAAGAGGGTATTGATACTCAAATGATACCTTGGATGGAAGATAAAGATAATTAGAGTTTAATTGATTTAACTATATAATTAATTGAAGTATCTGAAGACACACTCCATTCATCTTTAATTACGTTAAAGCTCATACCATCTAATTTTTCCAATTTTAAATTATTTTTGCTTAAAATTTTTTTGAGATCTTCAGGTCTTACAAATTTTTCCCAGTCATGAGTTCCTATTGGAAGCCACCTCAAAACATACTCTGCTCCAATAATTGCAAACATGTATGATTTCAATGTTTTATTTAGAGTTGCAACAAACATAAGTCCATCTTTTTTAAGAAGTCTTGAGCAAGAGTTTATAAAAAAATTAATATCGTCAACATGTTCAATAATTTCCATATTTAAAATAACATCAAATTTATTCTTGATCTTTAATTTTTCTGGAGATGAACATAAATAATTAATTCTGAGTTTATTTTTTTTTGCATGTAATTTAGCAATATTAATATTCTTACTAGATGCATCAATTCCAGTTACATTTGCACCTAATCTCGTCATTGGCTCAGATAGGAGTCCTCCTCCACACCCTATATCCAATATATTGATTTTATCTAAAGGTTTTTTTTTAGCTTTTAATTTAAAATTACTAATAATATTTTCTTTGATATATTTAATTCTTATTGGATTAAATTTATGAAGTGGTTTAAATTTACCGCTGGGGTCCCACCATTCAGCTGCCATTTTAGAAAATTTTTCAATTTCTTTTTTATTTACACTATTCATTATCGATAATTAGTTGACATAACAATTAAGATGTATTTTATCAATTATTTATTAAACTATAATAAATAAATTAGATCAATGAAAACTGTTGTTTTAAAATTTGGTGGAACTTCTGTAGGAAGTATCGATAGAATTAAAAAGGTATGTAAAATTATATCTTCTTACAAAAAGAAGAGAAATAAAGTGGTAGTGATTTCTTCAGCTATGAGCGGTGTTACTAACGAACTAGTAAATAAATCTAAATTAATTAGTAACAATTTTGATAAAGCAGAATATGACACTTTATTATCTACGGGCGAACAAGTCTCTTGTGCTTTAATAGCAGGAAGATTAAATCATATTGGACTTAAATCCAGATCTTGGTTGTCTTGGCAAATACCAATTATAACTGAAGGTCCTCACTCTGGAGCAAGAATTAATAGAGTAGCTTCAAAAGAAATACAGAACTATCTTAAATTTGGGGGCATTCCTGTGATTACTGGCTTTCAAGGAATAAATAATAATTATAGAATAACAACTATCGGCAGAAGTGGATCAGATGCGACAGCAATCATGTTAGCAAAATTTATTAGAGCAGATGAGTGTATTATTTATACCGATGTTGACGGTGTTTATACAACCGATCCCAGACAGTATAAAAATGCTAAAAAAATTAAAAAAATATTTTATGATGAAATGTTAGAAATGGCATCTTTAGGTTCAAAAGTTATGCAACCAACTTCTGTGCAAGATGCAAAATTGAATAAAATAGATATAAAAGTTAAATCATCATTTGTTTCAAAGCCCGGAACATTGATAACAAATTCATCTAAAGCTTTTAGTGATCAAATCATAACTGGAATTTCATCAACAAAAAATGATGCAAAAATCACAATAGAAGGGGTTAAAGATAGACCTGGGGTAGCAGCATCCATTTTTAAACCATTATCACAAAACTTGATAAATGTTGATATGGTTGTTCAAAATATTTCACTTAATGGTAAAGAAACAGATCTTACGTTTACAATCAAATCTGAAGATTTAAAGAAAGCAGAGAAATTCATAAAGAAAAATAAAAAAATATCTTATAAAAAATTATCTTTTCATAAAGATGTATCTAAAGTTTCAATTATTGGAGTTGGCATGATAACAACTCCAGGAATAACCTATCGAATGTTTCAAGCTTTAGCTTCAAAAAAGATAAATATATTGGTAATATCTACATCTGAAATTAAAATTTCAGTTTTAATAACTTCTAATCAAGTAAAAAAAGCTATAGCTGTATTGCATAAAGAATTTAAATTAGACTAAATTTTATGAGCCTTAGGCCCTTCAGAAATATTAATCGAAAAAAAACCAGAGTAATAAATGTTGGTGATGTAAAGATTGGTGGGGAAAATCCAATTTCAGTTCAGTCAATGACTAATACTTTAACAACTGATGTTAAAGCTACAATTAATCAAATTAATGATATAGCTAAAGAAGGTGCTGATATAGTTAGAGTTTCATGTCCTGATAAAGAGTCTACAACAGCACTTAAAGAAATAGTTAATCATGTGCCAATACCAATTGTAGCTGATATACATTTTCATTATAAAAGAGCAGTTGAGGCCGCAGAAAGTGGAGCAAAATGTTTGAGAATTAATCCAGGCAATATAGGTGATAAAGAAAAAATTCATGAGGTTTTGAGTGCAGCAAAAAATAATGATTGCTCAGTAAGAATAGGAGTTAATGCTGGATCTCTAGAGAGAGATATTTTGGAAAAATTTAAAGAACCTTGTCCTGAAGCTTTAGTTGAAAGTGCACAAAGAAATATAAAAATTTTAGAAGATCAAGATTTTTTTAACTTTAAGATAAGTGTAAAATCCTCAGATGTTTTCTTGTCAATTGCTGCATACCGTCAACTTTCTCAGGTAACAGACTACCCTTTACATCTTGGGATAACTGAGGCAGGAAGTTTTGTGTCAGGTAGTATAAAATCATCAATAGGTCTTGGATCTTTATTAATGGATGGGATTGGAGATACAATAAGAATTTCTCTATCAGATGATCCGCCTCAAGAAATTAAAGTAGGAAATGAAATATTAAAATCACTTGGTTTAAGAAATAGGGGAGTTAAAATTATATCATGTCCATCGTGTGCCCGACAAGCTTTTCAAGTAATTGACACAGTCAAGATTTTAGAAGAAAAACTATCACATATAAAAACACCAGTCACACTCTCTATTATAGGATGTGTTGTAAATGGACCTGGTGAAGCAGCAATGACAGATGTGGGTATTACAGGAGGTGGAAAAGGCAACAATATGCTTTATCTTTCGGGTGTTCAGAGTAATAAAGTATTAACAAATGATATAATTGATAAAGTTGTCTCTGAAGTTGAAAAAAAAGCCTCAGAGCTCGAAAAAAAATAATGATACCAACAAAAACAATCAAAGAACTTATATTAAAACATTCAACTCTAGAAAAAGATCTTTCTTCAGGTGAGATTGATAAAAAATTATTTGCAGAAAAATCAAAAGAATACGCTGATGTTAATGAAATTATAGATAATGCTAAAAAATATCTATCTTATGAAAATGATAAAAGAGAATTGGAAAAAATATTAGATGATAATTCTGCAGACAAAGAATTAAAGGATATGGCTGATTTAGAATTATCAGATTTAAAGATTGAATTTGAAAAAAATGAAAAAAAATTGAAATTATTCTTACTTCCAAAGGATGAAGCTGATAAAAAAAATGCGATCATAGAAATTAGAGCAGGAACAGGAGGATTGGAAGCAAGTTTGTTTGCTTCAGACCTTTTTAAAATGTATGAAAAGGTAAGCCATAAAAAAAAATGGACACTAGAATTAATTTCAATCTCAAGAAGTGATGCTGGAGGGTTAAAGGAGGTTATAGCCTCTATAAAAGGAACAAACATTTACTCAACTTTGAAATATGAAAGTGGCGTTCATCGAGTACAAAGGGTGCCTGACACAGAAACTCAAGGAAGGGTTCATACCTCAGCTGCAACAGTTGCGGTATTGCCTGAAGCGGAAGAAGTTGATTTAAAAATTAACGAAACTGATCTTAGAATAGATGTTTTTAGAGCAGGTGGACCAGGAGGACAATCAGTTAATACTACTGATAGCGCAGTTAGAATTACTCATATTCCAACAGGGCTTTCAGTTTCTCAGCAAGATGAAAAATCTCAGCATAAAAATAAAGCAAAAGGTATGAAAATTTTAAGGTCTAGATTATATGAATTAGAAAGATCAAGAATTGACCAAGAAAGATCGCAAGATAGAAAAACAAAAATTGGAACAGGTGATAGATCGGAAAGAATTAGAACTTATAATTTTCCACAAGGTAGAGTTACAGATCACAGAATTAATTTAACTCTTCATAGGTTAACAGAATTTTTAGAGGGGGAGGCTTTTGATGAGATGATAGAGTCATTGACATTACAAGCGCAAGAGGACAGTTTAAGTAGTTTGAACTAAATGAATATTCAATCAGCAGTTATAGAAGGAACAAATATTTTAAAAGATAGATCTATTTTATCAGCTAAACTTGATTCAGAAATTTTAATGGCGAAAGTTTTAGGTACAAATCGTGAATACATTATTTTAAATAACAATAAAGTTTTAAATAAAAAACATTTAGGATATTATAAAAGATTAGTCGAAGACCGCGCTAATAGAAAACCAATAGCCTATCTTTTAAATAAAAAATTTTTTTGGAATTATGAATTTTATGTAAATAAAGATACTCTTATTCCTAGACCTGATACAGAGCTTATCATTGAGCAGGTTTTAAAAATAACTAAAAATAGAAACAAACTTAGCTTACTAGATATTGGGGTAGGTTCTGGGTGCATTCTTTTGAGCATTTTAAAGGAGAGAAAAAATTTTAATGGAATTGGAATAGATATTAGTAAAAATTCATTAAAAATATGTAAAATGAATGCAAAAAAGCTCCATATAGATAAAAGAGTAAAGTTTTTTAAATCAGATGTTGACAAATTTGATCAAGGCAAATATGATTTAATTGTATCTAATCCCCCTTATATTAAAAGATGTGATTTAAAATATTTGGAGAGTGAAGTTATAAAGTTTGAGCCCAAATTAGCTTTAGATGGTGGATTAGACGGTTTATCAGTAATCAGAAAAGTAATAAAAAAATCATCTGAGCTGTTAAAAAAAAATGGAAAATTTATTTTAGAGATTGGTTTTAATCAAAAAAATAAAGTAATTAAATTATTAAATAATAAAGGCTTTTATATAAATAGTACTATCAAGGATCTTGCAAAGAAAGATCGATGCATTGTAAGTACCAAAATATGATTAATTAATTTTATGGTAACATTTAGAAATAATAATAACGTTAGAAGAAACAATTTTAGACGTAACGACAGAAATTTTAAAAACAATGGAGATAGACCTAAATTTGGATCAAATTATTCAAACAATGATAGCTTTAAGAGAAAAGCTCCTGGTAGAAACAACCATAATGCTCCAAAATTAATTGAAAAATATAATGATTTAGCAAGAGAAGCCTCCTCAAATGGAGATAAAATATTATCTGAAAACTATCTTCAGCACGCTGATCATTTTACAAGAATTTTAAATGAACAAGAAAATTATAAAAGATTAAAATTTGCAGAAAATAAATCAACTGAAATTTCAGCTGACTCACAAAAAATAGCTGATAAATCTGACCAAATAGACACCGAAGAAAAAAAAATCATAGCAGAGATTTAAACAATTTTAAAAAAAAATCTAAAATAAATTATTTTAATCCAATAATTTTTTCAGATTTGAGAACATTTAGTTTAATTTTAACAGTTTCAAATAATTCCCTATTTTTTCCTTTTAATACTTTACCAGAAGGAAGTTTTAAGGATTGAGAATTAACTTTTTTCCCATTAACAATAACTTCATAATGTAAATGAGGACCTGTAGATTTACCCGTTGAACCAACATAGCCAATTGTTTGACCTTGTTTAACTCTGACACCATTTTTAATTCCTCGTGCAAATTTAGACATATGGGCATAGACAGTTTGATATGTTGAGTTATGCCTAATCTTAACACAATTTCCACCACCTCCACACCACCCAGCTTTTTTTATTATACCGTTTCCAGAAGCCATAATTGGTGTTCCCATAGGAGCTGCAAAGTCAGTTCCCTTATGCATTTTGTTAAATCCATCAATTGGATGCTTTCTCATTCCAAATGATGAAGATAGTCTTGCGCCATTGATAGGTGTTTTCATTAATGCTTTTTGCACACTTTTTCCATTTTTATCATAGTGACCTTCAAGATTTTCTTTATCAAAATAATATAATGAATTATCTTGTCCACTCAATTTAAGATTTGCATAAAGAATTTCACCAGTCTCAATTACTTTTTTATTCTTATCAATAAAAACCTCATACAAGATTTGAAACTTATCTTCTTTTCTAATATCTCTTTGAAAATCTACTTGAAAACCATAAATTCTTGCAAATTCAATTATTGTGTTTGGAGGAATTTTTTGATCAGTAGCAGCTTTATAAAGACTTTGTAGTATTATATTTTCTTTATAAATAATTTTTTTATCTAATTTAATGGTCAATATTTTTTTATCAAATTTTGTATCTTCACTATTTTTTGATAAATAAACTTTTTCTGTATTAGAAATTTGAAAAATAAATTCTTTAATTTTATTATTGGTTTGATCTATAGTAATCTGAATTTTTTGATTAGTTTTTAATTTATTAATATTAATTTTTTTTGTAAGATTTTCTTTAATTGCTTTAATTTCTTCTTTATTAATTGAATAATTATTTAGTATTTTATCAAAAGTTTCACCAGATTTAATTTTATGATTAAATTTTTTATATCTAGGTTCTAAGTTATTAATAATTTCATTAAGTGTTTTCTTTAAATAAATATTATCTAGGAAATTATTGTATTGCTCATTATTTAAATTTTTTTGATGACTGGATAAAGATGCGATTATTATTGTAAAAATAATTAAAAAGATTAGCCCTACAATTTTGAAGTATTTATTTAAAGAAGACTGAAATTTTTTTAGCATTTAATAATGTTTTGATACTGATTATTAGTTTAGCGAAGTTAAAAAATCAAAAAAAACCCAATAAAAACATCAATTTTTAGTATTTTTTTTATTCATAAATGCTTGATTTCCTTTTATTTTAGCCTATAAGCGTCACACTTTCTCACGAAAATTATTGTTAACGCAATAGATTAGTGAAGAATATTGGGCTTTTTAGCCCAATTAGCTATATAAAAAGTAAAAATTTAAGAAGAGAAGTGTGGACGGTTAAGGTTACCAAAAATTTGTCGTACACACTTCAACATTATATAAATTTTATTCTTAGAATTTATATAGAAGCTAGTGTGCGCCGTTTTTAAACTTGAGAGTTTGATCATGGCTCAGAACGTACGCTGGCGGCACGCCTAACACATGCAAGTCGAACGAAGTAGCAATACTTAGTGGCAGACGGGTGAGTAACATGTAGGTATCTGCCCTTTGGCCTGGAATAACACGAGGAAACTTGTGCTAATACCGGATAAGTCTTTACGGAGAAAGCTTTATGCACCATTGGATGAGCCTGCACTTGATTAGTTTGTTGGTGGGGTAATGGCCTACCAAGACTGTGATCAATAGCTGATTTGAGAGGATGATCAGCCACATTGGGACTGAGACACGGCCCAAACTCCTACGGGAGGCAGCAGTGGGGAATCTTGCACAATGGAGGAAACTCTGATGCAGCGATGCCGCGTGAGTGAAGAAGGCCCTTGGGTTGTAAAGCTCTTTCGTCGGGGAAGAAAATGACTGTACCCGAATAAGAAGGTCCGGCTAACTTCGTGCCAGCAGCCGCGGTAATACGAAGGGACCTAGCGTAGTTCGGAATTACTGGGCTTAAAGAGTTCGTAGGTGGTTGAAAAAGTTAGTGGTGAAATCCCAGAGCTTAACTCTGGAACTGCCATTAAAACTTTTCAGCTAGAGTATGATAGAGGAAAGCAGAATTTCTAGTGTAGAGGTGAAATTCGTAGATATTAGAAAGAATACCAATTGCGAAGGCAGCTTTCTGGATCATTACTGACACTGAGGAACGAAAGCATGGGTAGCGAAGAGGATTAGATACCCTCGTAGTCCATGCCGTAAACGATGTGTGTTAGACGTTGGAAATTTATTTTCAGTGTCGCAGGGAAACCGATAAACACACCGCCTGGGGAGTACGACCGCAAGGTTAAAACTCAAATGAATTGACGGGGACCCGCACAAGTAGTGGAGCATGTGGTTTAATTCGAAGATACGCGCAGAACCTTACCAACACTTGACATGTTCGTCGCGACTCTAAGAGATTAGAGTTTTCGGTTCGGCCGGACGAAACACAGGTGCTGCATGGCTGTCGTCAGCTCGTGTCGTGAGATGTTGGGTTAAGTCCCGCAACGAGCGCAACCCTCACTTTTAGTTGCCATCATTAAGTTGGGCACTCTGAAAGAACTGCCAGTGATAAGCTGGAGGAAGGTGGGGATGACGTCAAGTCCTCATGGCCCTTACGTGTTGGGCTACACACGTGCTACAATGGTATCTACAACAGGAAGCAAAACTGCGAAGTGAAGCAAATCCCTAAAAGATACCTCAGTTCGGATTGCACTCTGCAACTCGAGTGCATGAAGCTGGAATTACTAGTAATCGTGGATCAGCGTGCCACGGTGAATGCGTTCCCGGGTCTTGTACACACCGCCCGTCACACCATGGGAGTTGGTTCTACCTTAAGGCAAGGTTTCAAACCCTTGACCACGGTATAGTCAGCGACTGGGGTGAAGTCGTAACAAGGTAGCCGTAGGGGAACCTGCGGCTGGATTACCTCCTTTCTAAGGATGAATGAAAGTAAAATTTCATTCTAAATAATATACAGGTAATGTTGACCGTCCTCATTTCTCTTCTTAAAGTAGTGTTTCTCTTGCATGGGGGCCGGTAGCTCAGTTGGTTAGAGCACACCCTTGATAAGGGTGGGGTCGAAAGTTCGAGTCTTTCTCGGCCCACCAATATAAGATCATGGGGGATTAGCTCAGCTGGGAGAGCGCCTGATTTGCATTCAGGAGGTCAGCGGTTCGATCCCGCTATCCTCCACCAGAACACTTAGTTATAAAAATTGTAAATAAAATAATAATAATTAATATCAATATCTATATCCGAACATTAGTAATGTTATTAGCTAATGTTCAAAATAAAAATTTGATTCAACACAGAATTTTTTTCTGTGCATAAATCAAGCGTTTAAGGGCGTGTAGTGGATGCCTTGGCACTGAAAGCCGA
>CABXRX010000015.1:17500-22537 GCA_902514745.1 uncultured Pelagibacteraceae bacterium
TGGTGGACCGGTTGTAGCGCCAGCTGCAGTGCCGGGTAGCTAAGTATGGAAGAGATAACTGCTGAAAGCATCTAAGCGGGAAACTCACCTCAAAACTAGTTCTTCCTATAGAGCCGTGGTAGACCACCACGTTGATAGGCTGGATGTGGAAGCGCAGTAATGCGTGCAGCTGACCAGTACTAATAGCTCAATTGGCTTGATTTATGCACTGAAAAAAATTTAATTTGAAATAGATATTTAAACATAAATTAATTTCGTTAATTCTGATATATTAATTTAACTTACTAATTTAAGAGTAAGTTAGATAATATAATTTTCTATTTATCCAATAAAAAGACTTGGTAAAAAGTTTTTTGCTATAAATAAATTCAATGTTTTTACCAATTCTTGAAAGATCATTTAAATCTGATTATTCATTTGTAAACTTAGTTTTACTATTTTTATTTGATTTTTTAACTGTTAAAATAAGAATTCATGAAACAAAAAGTAATAAAAATAGGCAAAAATAAATCCTACCAAGTTTTAATTGGAAAAAAAAACCCATTAGTGTTCATTGGGGGCCCGTGTGCTATAGAAAATAAAGACCATGCTTTTTATATGGCAAAAAAAATTAAAAAAATATGTAAGTCTTTAAAAATTCCTTGGATTTATAAATCTTGTTACGACAAAGACTGCCGCTCTTCTCCAAAAAGTTTTCATGGAGTAGGTATAGATGAGGGTTTAAAAATTTTGGAAGGAGTTAGAGATGAATTTGGTGTTCCTATTGTTTCAGATTTTTCTGATCCATCCGATGCAGAGTTAACAGGAAAGGTATGCGATCTTATTCAAGTACCCGCTTATTTATGTAGGCAAACTTCAATTCTCAGAGCTGCTGCATTAACTAAAAAACCAATACATCTTAAAAAAGGACAGTTTATGAGTCCCTGGAATATGAAAAATTCAGTCAGAAAATTAGAAGAATTTGATAATAAAAATATATTGTTAACTGATAGAGGAACTTTTTTTGGTTATAATATGTTAGTTAATGATATGAGGAACTTTTCCATCATGGCTGAAACTGGATATCCAGTATGTTTTGATGCCACTCATTCAATACAACTACCCACATCTATGGGTAATATATCTGGAGGCCAACGAGAGTTTATACCATCCCTAGTAAGAGCCGCTGTTTCTTGTGGTATAAATGCCTTATTTATGGAAACCCATAATGATCCTAAAAATGCATTGTCTGACTCAAATACAGTTTTAGATATTAAATATTTAAAGTTTATTCTATCCCAAGCAAAAGAACTACATATGAAAAGATTAGAATTACAAATAAAATATGGAGAGGATGATGTACATAAATAAAAATTTTTTAAAAAAAAAAATTAAAGATTTTATTATAGACAAATCGAAATTTGCAGTTGTAAATGAAAAAACAATTTTAAAAGAAACACTTGAAAAAATGGTTTTTTATAAAATTGGTTTTGCTTGTGTAGTAGATAAAAAAAATAATTTATTAGGGGTTATTACGGACGGGGATTTGAGAAGAAAAATATTAACTAACCAAAAACCCTGGAGCGCTCTTTTAAATGATGATACGATCACCCATTGTAAAAGCAAACCTATCATAGCAAGAGAAAACGATAGTCTAAAAAAAACTTTGGATAGTTTTAGAAAAAAACAAATTTGGGATTTACCAGTTTTAGACAAAAAAGGAAAATTTATTGGAATTATTCACTTGAACAATATTCTCAATACTCTCATGAAAAAAAATTAAAAAAAGTATGGAGTTAAATCTCAGCATTATAAGAATAAAATTTAATGTTCAAAAATAAGGACATTGTCGCTGTAATTCCAGCAAGATTGGGCTCTTCTAGGCTGCCAAATAAATTATTGTTAAAGATTAATGGAATCACAATATTAGAACATGTAATTAATAGATTAATACTTTCAAAAGCTTTCAGCAAAATAATTGTTGCTAGCCCTGACAACAAAATAAAAAAAAATATAAAAAAATATGAAAATGTCTTCTTTTTTAAATCAAAAAAAAAACACTTTTCGGGAACCAGTAGATCATTTGAAGCTATAAAAAAAGTTAATTTTTCAAGGTTAGTAGTTGTATTTGGTGATGAACCACTAATAAGACCAGATGAAATAAAAAAATTTGCTTATAAAATCTGCAATGATAGAAAAAGTAATATTTGGAACGCTACAATAAATATAAAAAATAAATATGAATATAAAGATAAAAGTATAGTTAAATGTTTCTTAGATAAAAATAATAATATTTATGATTTAAAAAGATATTTAAAATCTGATCTTAGATCAAAAAAAATTATTAAAAAATCTGTAGGTTTAATAGGATTTAAATTTGATATAATAAAAAAAATTTCTAATTTAAGAAAAAGTAATGCTGAAAAAATAGAACAATTAAATTATCTTGATGATAAAAAAGTTTTTTTTAAATCAGTTAAATTAAAACATAATTTTTTTTCAATTAATAATATAAATGAATATAGAAGGGCTATACTTGTATTTAAGTCAAGTAAAATTCAAAAAAAAATTAGTTCAATCTATAAGGTTAGAAATTTCATTTAAAATAATTTATTTGATATTTTTTAATGTTAATAAATGATTATAAAAATCTTTTTGCCAATTTTTTTTAAAACCATATGCCTTATCATCAACAAAAAAGTCATAAGCAGGCTTGCCCAGTATTAGTTTGTGATAACAAACTTTCCATATCTTCAATTGTTTGAGCGTTAATTTTTTGTATTTTTTGACAACCATTGAATAATTACCTTTGAATACACCCATTCCTCTAGCTGTAAAAATATTTATTTGATAACCTTCTTTGTAAAGTTTATTTATTAAGTTAATACTTTTTTTTATAGGTTTTGAAGAAATATAATCATTATTGTTGGTTTTACAAATTACATTATCCAAGTCAAAACAAATTATTTTTTTCATAATATTAAAATTAACATTAATAATTATTTAATGTTATTGAATAGTCATATTGTTTTCAAGTTATGTTTATTTATAATTTAAAAAACTTATTTTACCTGATGAAGTAAAGACCATCCATTATTTTTTTTAGTCCAAAGATGTGGAGATCTAAATTTATCTATTGTTGAAAAAAAATCATCTTTATTCATTTCAATATATTTTAAAAATTCATTAAAATATTTATTTGGAAATTCACTGTCATATTTTTTCACTAAGTTGACACCTTCATCTCTAGTAATTTTTTCATTTCTTATTTCTTGAGCAGCGTCGTAAGAAGCCCTGCCCAAACCAAACTTGATGAATGTAAGATAATAATGAAATGGATCTATCTTATCATCAATACTTGAATATTTTGAATAAGAACCTTCTGTTCTTTCAGTATTGGGTCTAAAACCTGTATTTTTAGCGGCATAATAATAACATTCTTGAGGATCCCAATTGAGATAATATCCTAAATATCTTTGCTCAATTTTTTTTGTAATGAGATCATCAATCTTTGGTGGAATATATGGTTCAAAATCATTCAAACTAAACTTGTATAAATCTAATAGGTCAGATAATTTTTCTCCACCTAATATTATTTCAGAATTATTTTTTTGTGAGAAAAATTTAGTATTCATATGAGGATTGGCATTTTCCTCAACTGCATTTCCATATTCAGCCTGGTTTTCTCCATAAAAAATTAGAGGGATATTAAATTTTAAAGCAATTAATGGCCCAATAATTTTTTGACCTATAATAAATGGTTGAAACGGATGAAGTAAATTCTTGAATGCTAAATTCGTCAATAATTTGTGGATCTTACCATTAGGTGAAAAAAGAATATTATCAAACCCACCAACTTTAATCCAATTGTCAAAATTTTTCCATCCAATTTCAGTATACATATGAGGAGCCCATGTGACTGTTAATGGGTTCATTCCATATTTATATTTCAAAACGTGAGCTGTATAGGCACTGTCCTTCCCACCACTTCCAGGAACAACGCAATCATAGCCACTTGGTTTTCTATGCTTGTCTAGTAGCTCGAGTAATTTTTTTTCTCTATTTTCCCAATCAATATTCTTCTTTGTTTCGTTGTAGTTGCATGCATCACAAATATTTGAATTTTCATCAATATTTAATCCATATTTTTTATTGTTATTGTTTTTAAATTCCACAACACTTTGAGGTCTTTGATTGCTCATTACACATTTTGAGCAAAAAACAACATTTTCGGGCAAGCCATACATTGAAAAATCTTTTGACATTATTTAATTTATTGAATTTTTAATTAATATTTCTAAGAAATCTAATCCAATTTTAGAGCTTTTTTCTGGATGAAATTGGGTGCCTATAATATTAGAGTCTTTAACTGTCATGGCACAAAAATTTTTACCATTATAAACAGAAGTTGCTATCTGATTTATTTCTTCAGTTGGTTCAGCAACATAAGAATGAACATAGTAGAATTTTTGCCCATCAAATTCTTTAAGGTAATTAAATGATTTATTTGGATTAATATTTGTTTCAAACCAGCCTACGTTGGGAAGTATATCTTTTTGTTTTGTAGAAAGTTTTTTGACTTTTCCATCAATAATTCCTAAACCGATTGTATTAGAGTTTTCGGAACTTTTTTCAAAAAATAATTGCATACCCAAACATATTCCTAATAAAATATTTTTTTTATTTTTAGCAAAATTATTTAAATCATTTAAAATTTTTTTTTCTTCAAGTAATTTCATTGCCTGGTTGAAAGCACCAACTCCAGGCAAAATACAAATATTTGATTTGATATTATTATTTTCAGAATAAAAAACTGGATTAAATCCTAAAAATTTTAAACTATTATACAGGCTTTTAATATTTCCCATTCCATAATCAATTATAGTTACAGATTTCATATTAAAATTTTTTTTATTTCTGAGATCGTTAAAGTCTTGTAGTGTAAAACAGAGGCTACAGCGATAGATATATTGTTATAATTTGCCTTTAATTTACTAATATGATCTAAACTACCACAACCACCTGATAATATAAGTGGTTTTTTAACAATTTTCTTAA
>CABXRX010000016.1 GCA_902514745.1 uncultured Pelagibacteraceae bacterium
AGCACTTATAGAAACATAATGGGCAACTGCTTCAATTTCCTCATCAGATAATATACCCTCCATTGCAGGCATTACCCCTATCCCATTTTTAACAGCCATAAGAATTGTTTGAACTTGTGGTCTTATTAAGTTTAGATTTGGACCAATATCACCAATTGATCCTGCATCTGATAGAGTATGGCAAGCAGCACAATTGCCTGCTTCAAGAAATACTTCTTTTCCCTTATTAAATAATTCATCAGCATTAACTTGAATAATTGATGCAAACATTAAAAATAATATAGTACTTAAGAAATTTAAAAATAATTTTTTCACCTAAATTTGGTATCATAATTAAAAAAAATTAAAAAGGAGAATTATGAAAGCATATTGGGTAGCAAATTATACTGAAATAAAAGATGCTGAAAGACTTAAAAAGTACGCTACAAAAGCCAAAGAAGCTGTTGAAAAATATTCTGGTAGGATATTAGCGAGAAGCGCGAACAACGTAACTTTGGAAGGTAGAGAGATGGTTAGGGTGGCTCTTGCAGAATTTCCGGATATTCAAACTGCTAAAAATTGTTATAATTCTGAAGAGTATATTGAGGCTAGGAAACATTTAGAAAATAATGTCATCAGAGAGCATATTATTTTTGAAGGAATGTTAAATTAAAAGTACATTAAAAATATTTAAATGACAAAATCATCAGAAACAATATTAAAAAGTGCAAATTCATGGATTGAGTCTGGCCAAAAGGTAACGATGGCAACGGTAATCGAAACTTGGGGCTCCTCTCCATGTCAAGTTGGAAGTAAAATGATTGTTAACGATAAAGGTGACTTTCTAGGATCAGTTTCGGGGGGTTGTGTAGAAGCAAATGTTATAAATGAATGCTTAGAACTAATAAAAAATAAAAATCTGTTTAAAAAAATGCATTTTACAGTTCAAGATGAAAGTGCGTGGAGTGTAGGTCTTGCTTGTGGTGGGGAAATGAAAGTTTTTATAGAACTAATCAATTAATGAAAATAGAAATTCTTAAAGAAATAATTGAAAAAAAATCATTAAAAGAAGAATTCGCTGTTTTAACAAATTTATCAAATGGTAATAGTGAAATATTTTACTCTGGAAAACAATTAGATAAGGATTTTGAAAATTATAAAGATGAAATAAAAAATTTTTACAATTTAAAAAAAAATGGCATAATAGAAGGAACACAAATATTTATTTTTAATTATATTAGACCAATTGAAGTGATAATTGTAGGTGCTGTGCATATAGCGCAATATCTAATTGATTATTTAAAAAATTTTAATTTTGTTATTACAATTATTGATCCAAGAAAATATTTTACAACAGAACAAAGATTTCAAAATGTTAAAATAATTAATGATTGGCCAAATAATGCTTTTGAAAAAATTAATACAAACACTAATTTTGCTTTAATTACTTTAACTCATGATCCAAAAATTGATGATCCAGCATTAAATTATGCTTTAAAGAACAAATTTTTTTATATAGGAGCTCTCGGGAGTAAAAAAACACATATCAAAAGATGTCAAAGATTAAGAGAGACTGGATTTAGTGAGAAAGAAATTAGCTCTATATACGGTCCAATAGGTATAAAACTAGGGGGTAAATCTACTCCTGAAATAGCACTATCGATCGTTGCACAGCTCGTTTCTAAAACAAACGATTTATTATTGAACTCTAAAGATTAAAAAAATAAATTAAACTAATGAAAAAAGGTTATTGGATAAGTTTATATACAAAAGTTGAAAATCAGGAAAACTTAAAAAAATATGCAGAAGCTGTAACTCCTATAATAAAAAGTTTTGGGGGAGTTCCCCTCATAAGAGGTGGTAAATATAAAACATTTGATGGTGATGATTTCATTCGGTCAGTTGTGTGGGAATTTCCAAGTTACGAGAAAGCAATTGAGTGTCATAATTCAGAGGAATATCTTGCTGGATGGGCTATAGCAAAAGACACTACTATTAGACATATGCAAGTTATAGAGGGATTTAGTATTGAATAGGCTCAGGATCTATACTTCTCCATAAATACCAAGTTGCGACAGAACAATAAGGAGAAAATTTTTTATTTAGATATCTAACGTAACTTTCTGGTGGTAAATATTTTTTATTATAATTTTTTGAAATAGCTCTTAACAATCCAATATCCTGAACTGGCCAAATATTTGAACGATTATAGGTAAATAATAAAATCATTTCTGCAGACCATCTTCCTATTTGCCTAAGTTTTGATAAATAAATAATTGCTTCTTCATCTGACATTTTTGGTATGACTTTTGGATTAAAGGTTTTATCAATAACTTGTTGTGCTAAGCTTTTAATACCTTTAACTTTTTGTCTACTCAATCCACAACTTTTTAATTGAATAGTAGATAATTTATTTACAGTTTTTGCATTAATTTTATTTTTACATTTTTTTTTAAATTTTAAAAAAACTGAGTTAGCTGCCGCTACACTAATCTGTTGTCCTATGATACTTTTGCACAACGAAAAAAAAACATCTTTTCTAGAGGTTAAAATTGTTTCTGAAGGAGACTTATAATTATTAATTAAAGATGACATAACTTTATCTTTTTTTGATAAATATTTTTTTGCAGTATTCCAATATTTGGGTGTATTATTCATGCCTAGTAACTGATACACGATTCTTAAGAGTAAGCTCTCTTTTAAATATAATAAATGAAGAAAATATTACCAGTAAAGCTCCTAGTAAAGTTTTTAAAGTAGGTATTTCATTCCAAATTAGATAACCAAAAATTATAGCAAAAATTAAAGCTAAATACTTTAATGGTGACACCAAACTTACTTCTGAAAGTTTGTAAGATTGAGACAACCATAAATTTGCTAGACCTCCTAGTATACCTATCATCGAAAGTAGAAATAGATCTATCAAATTTGGCATAATCCAATTTTGATAAAAAGTAAAAAAACTTAAAATCATTATAGAAAACGAAAAGAAAAAACTAATTAACCAAACTGGCTCTGTTGTAGATAATTTTCTAATTGAAATAGCAACATAAGATAAACCCAAACAAAAAATAATTGGATAAATATAATAAAGATTTAAAGAGCTAAAACCTGGTTCTGAAATAACAATAATCCCTATGAACCCTACTAAAACAGCTAACCATCTATAAAACCCAACTTTCTCATTTAACAAAAATATAGAAAAAATAGTTGTGAATATTGGAGCTGCGAATGAAATACTAACAACTGTTGCAAGAGGCAAATTTCTTAAAGCTATAAATATAGATATCAAAGCTATTAAACCGGCTAAACACCTTTTCAAATGTAAAAATGGACGGTTTGTTTTATAAAAATCAAAATACCTATTTTTTGGAATAAGAAATAAAAGTGGTATTATCCCAAAAAAACCCCTAAAAAATAGCACTTCACCGACTGGATATTCATCAGACCACTTCACTATCACATCCATTAATGAAAATGCGCATACTGAAATGAACATGTAAAAAAAGCCTAATTGATTTTTAGACAACATATGATTAGTTTTAAATTAATTAGGTTAATTATCAATGGAAATAGCAATTTTAGGATTGGGATGTTTTTGGGGACCAGAAATTAAGTTTAGTAAACTTAATGGAATTATCAAAACTGAAGTGGGTTATTGTGGGGGCAATAATAGCAAAACCAATTATAAAGAAGTATGTACTGGACAAACTAATCATGCTGAGGTGGTAAAATTAGACTTTGATCCCAAGATTATTTCTTATGAAGAAATTCTAAAATTTTTTTTTGAAATTCACGATCCAACAACTTTAAATTCTCAAGGACCAGATTTTGGCTCTCAATATAGAAGTGAGATATTTTATTTAAATGAACAACAAAAAGAAATATCGGAAAAAATAATTAAAGAAGAAAATATTAAATTTTCAGGAAAAATTGTTACTAAAATTTCATTAGTAAAAAATTATTGCCCTGCAGAAGAATATCATCAAAAATACTTAGAGAAAAGATAGGATGTCTTTAGTTGATACAAATTGGTTAGAGAAAAATATAGATAACTTAAAAATTATTGATTGCTCCTGGCATATGCCACAAGCCAACAGAAATGGTCTTGAAGAATATAAAAAAGAACATATCCCTAACGCAATTTTTTTTGATTTAGACAAAAATTCAAAATTAGATACAGATTTACCACACATGTTAACTGATATCATTTCATGGGGAAATATTATGAGTAATATGGGAATTGAAAATAAAGATGAAATTGTAATTTACGATAATTCAGATGTAATCAGTTCCTGTAGATGTTGGTATAATTTAATTTACTATGGTCATGATCCTAAACTAGTTCATGTCCTTAATGGAGGATTAAAAAAGTGGAAAATAGAAAATAAAACTACAGATAGTAAAGAAGTGATCACAAAGACTTCAGTATATTCATGTAAAGAAAATAAAGAACTTGTAAAAAATAAAAAACAAATAGATGAAAATATTAATAAAAATGATTTTAATGTTGTTGATGCAAGAAGCAGAGAAAGATTTGAAGGTAAAGTTGCCGAACCAAGAAAAGGCTTAAGAAGCGGATCAATAAAAAATTCTTTTTGCTTACCTTTTGGAGAATTAATAAATGATGATCATACATTTATTAGTACAGAAAAAATAATAGAAAAATTTATGTCCATTAATTTTGACCAGGATAAAAATGTTGTATTTTCATGCGGTTCGGGCGTGACAGCGAGTGTTTTGGCACTAGCATATTCGCTAATAAATGTTAAATATATGCCCACAATATACGATGGCTCATGGTCTGAGTATGGAAAGAACTAATTAATGAAAACATCTACAAAAATCACAAGTATTATTATTATATTTTTTTTAATCATTGCAACTGTAATAATTGGAAGAACAATGATTGGAAATCACTTCAAAAAAAAATTTAGCAAGCGACCTCCTCCAGGAATAATTGTTACCAAAACACAAGAAAGAGTTTTTGAGAATATTGTTAGTACTTACGGAACAGCAGCTCCAATTCAAACACAATCATTTAAAGTTGAAAAATACGAAATACTTAAACCAATTAATTTTAATCAAAAAGTTAAAAAAGGAGATATAATTGCTAATCTTAAAAATAGAAAAATTATTGCACAATTTGACGGAGTTTTAGGAAAAAGAGAATTCTCAGAAGATCTGGAAGTTTCAAAGTCTTTTATATTAGTTAACCTTGAGGATACCAGTTCATTATATTGTGATGTAGATATACCTGAAATTTTTGTGCCATTTATTGAGAAGGGTTTACCCGTAGATATAAAATTTTCTGGATATAAAAATAAAACATATAAAGGAGAGGTCGATTCTTTTGCTAGCAGAATAAGTGAAGACACAAGATCTTTAGCTACAAGAATAAAAATGGATAATATGTCCGGTGAAATATTACCTGGGTCATTTCTAGAAATTTCTATTAAATATGATGTAAGAAACGGTTTAAGTGCACCTGATACAAGTACAATAGTTGAGGGTGAAAATGTGTTTATTTATAAAGTTGATAATAAAAATAAAGTAATGAAAACAAAAGTAATTTTAGGCGACAGATATTTGGGCTTTGTTGAAATTTTAGATGGATTAAATAATGGTGATAAAATTGTTGCAGAGGGAACAAAAAAAGTAAGGCCAAATTTAACAATTAGACCAATTGAAAAAGGAGCTAAAAAAAAACAAGGAAATTCAAGTTGGGGTAAAAAAGACAAATCAAAAAAAGGTGAAGAAAAAAAAGGAAAATTTGATTGGCTTAAAAATATTTTTAAAAAATCTGAAAAAGAAAAAAAATAATTAAATGTATTTAACTGAAGTTAGTATTAAACGACCTGTTGTAGCGTGGGTCATGTCTTTAATCTTAATTATTTTCGGCATATTTGTTTTTTCAGAATTACCAGTAAGAGAATTACCAGATGGTATTCAGCCTCCAGTTGTTCAGGTTCAAACAGATTATAAGTCTGCATCAGCAGAAATAGTTGATGAAGAAATAACTCAAAAACTTGAAGATGTGATAGGCGGAGCAGAAGGTATCAAAAATATTGACTCAAGCTCTTTAAACGGAAGAAGTAGAATTAATATTCAATTCAATACAGATATAGATTTAGATGATGCAGCAAACGATATAAGAGAGAGAGTTGCGCGAGTTGTTGATAATTTGCCTAGTGAAGCAAATCCACCGCAAATTTTAAAACAAGCAGCAGGTTTCACAACAACTATGTGGGTGGCACTTTCATCTCCAACTTGGAGTGATCTTGACCTTGGAGATTATGCTGAGAGATATCTTATAGACTCATTTTCAAGTGTTCCTAATGTTGGAAGAATTTTAGTTGGTGGATTAAGAGAACTTAGTGTTAGAGTTTGGATAGATCCTATTAAACTAGCAGCAAATGATCTTACTATTCAAGAGGTAGAAAGAGCTCTTAGAAATGAAAATATTAACCTTCCTGCAGGTACATTAGAAGCAAATAACAAAGATTTAACTTTAAATATAGATAAGTCTTACACTAATATCGAGACCATAAAACAACTGCCTCTTAGAAAAAATAAAGAAAAAGTAATTATACTTTCTGATGTTGCAAATGTTGAATTCGGTCCTGTTTCAGAAAAAACTTTATTCAAAGCACAGAGAAAAAATGCTGTTAATTTAAAAACTGTTGGAATAGGGATTTATGCAAAAAGTGGGGCTTCAACGGTAGAACTATCTAAACAGATAAAAGTTAAAATTAATGAACTTAATAAATCATTACCTGATGGATTAAAATTAGAAATAGCATTTAATAGAGCTACTTACATTGGTGCAGCAATTGAAGAAGTGTACAAAAGTTTAATTATTGCCTTTATATTGGTTGTTTTAATTATTTATCTTTTTCTAGGAAATCTTAAAGCTGTAATAGTTCCTGCGGTAGCTTTGCCAGTAAGTCTTGTAGGTTCATTTCTTGGATTATATATATTTGATCTTTCAATAAATATTTTTGTATTACTTAGTTTTATTTTAGCTATTGGAATAATCACAGATGACTCTGTAATTATGACTGATGCAATTTATACACGGATAGAAAATGGTGAAACACCGCTAGTTGCTGCTTACAAAGGCTCAAAACAAATTACTTTTGCTATTATTGCAACTACATTAATTTTAATAGCAGTATTTTTACCATTAATTTTTATAAAAGGTATTTCTGGAACATTATTTAAAGAAACAGCGATAGCATTATCTTTTTCGATTGTAGTTTCTTCTTTTGTAGCTTTAACTTTATCTCCAATGCTAGGAAGCAAGTTCTTGAACAAAAAAGAAAAAATTAATTTCTTTGTTAGAAAATTTAACAATGGATTCAAATCTTTTACAGGATTTTATATAGACTCACTTCAATATTGGATTAATAAGAAAAAAACTATTTCAATTTTTATAATCTTTATCATTTGTGCATCTGGATATCTTTTTAATTTTTCGAAGAAAGAGTTATTACCGATGGAAGATAGAGGATCTTATCTAATAATAGGATCAACTGATGAAGGGAGTTCATTTGAATATACTCAAGAGAAAGCTCAAATAATTGAGGGTAGAATATTAAAACTATTACAAGCTGAAAATAGTCCATATGAAAGACTAATAATGAGAGTTCCTGGTTTTGGAAGGTCAGCTACAACCTATAACACATTTATTATCATTGCTTTATTAGACGAATGGAAAAATAGAGAAAAAAATAGTCAAACTGTTTTAAGAGAAGCGATTGGTCAAGTGGTTTCAGTTCCTGAGACCTTTGCTTTTCCAATATCTCCTCAAGGGATAAGGGTTTCGAGCTATAATAAGCCAGTACAAATGGTTGTTTATGGATCTAGTTACGAAGAACTTGAAGAAATCCAAAGCAATATTTTGAGAGAACTTAGAAAAAACAGAAATATGTCTCGAGTAGAAAGTGATTACACAAAAAATAAACCCGAAGTTAAATTAATCACAAATAAAAATCGAGCTAATGATTTAGGTGTGTCTACTGAAAATATAGGAAGAACTCTAGAAACACTTTATGGTGGAAAACGAGTAACGTCTTTTAGTAAAGAAGGAAGAGAATATCCAATTATATTACAACAATATTTAGCTGATAGAAGAGATAAAGATGGTTTATCAAAGATCTTTGTAAGATCTGAAACGACGGGAAAATTGGTTTCTGTAGCGAGTCTTGTTGAATTTAAAGAAAAAGGGACTGCTGAAGCATTACCTAGATATAATCGTCAAAGAGCTGTTACAATTTCAGCTGCTCTATCAGAAGATTACACACTTACAGAAGCTATTAAATATCTAGAGGAAGTAATGATTAAAGTTGCTCCTCAAAATCAGATCACCTGGAAAGGAAAATCTGAAGAACTAAAAGAGACAACAAATGAGATATATTTAATTTTTGCTCTAGCTTTGCTTACTGCTTATTTAGTTATGGCAGCAACATTCAATTCTTTTATTCACCCATTTATAATTATATTAACCGTTCCGTTAGCGGTCTTTGGTGGATTAGTTTTTATTTTACTTTTAAATAGCTCAATCAATATATTTTCACAAATTGCCTTGATTATACTTATAGGTATATCTACTAAGAATAGTATTTTAATAGTGGACTACGCAAATCAATTAAGAACAACTGGAATTAAAATTGAAGAAGCTCTCATTAAGGCATGCCAACTTAGAATTAGACCAATAATAATGACTTCCTTGAGCACAATGATAGCAATGTTACCCCTTGTTATTGGAAATATTGGTCCAGGTGCTGGTGAGGGTTCAAGATTAGCTGTTGGTGCTACAATTTTAGGAGGAATGATAATTTCAACTTTCTTTACTTTGTATGTAACTCCTACAATGTATTTAACTCTTGCTAAAAATACTAAGCGTATTGATGCGGTAGATATCGAGTTAAAAAACCAGCTAGATTAAAAAACAATATATTTTTTTGTGGATAAAGAATTTTTACATTCTGATAACTGTTGTTTGTAAATATTTGATTGTTTTTCAACTCTTTTAGCTAAATTTATTACTTTTTTATTGTTCTTATAATTTTTAAAATTTCCCCACCCTTCATGATAAGCTATGTACTGTTTGAATGAGTCTTTTTTTGAAACTTTTAAAATTTTTTCAGTTTTATTTGTATACCAACCAATAAAATCTACGCTATCTTTAAATCTCGATCTTGTAGCATATTTATTTCCTGTTTCATCTTTATATTGTTTCCACGTTCCCTTTACAGCTTGTGAGTAACCAAAAGAGCTTGATGGTCTTTTATAAGGCACTACTTTAAATAATTTTTTTCTTGGTGGCTTTGCTAACCAGTCAAAGCTGGACTCCATCTTTATAATTGCAAGCTGTAAATTAACAGGTGTCCCCCATTTGTTCTCAGCTTTTTTTGCGTGTTTATACCACAAATATCTTTCATTAAATATCGAACAACTATTTGACGTGTTACTAGGTATTGAACTGCAGCCTGAAATTAAAATAAATAAAAGAAATAAATAATTAATTTTTAAAATTTTCATATTTTTTATAAAAAAAGTAAATTGTTAAAACAATTAATACTCCAAGTAAATTTCCAAATAAATCAGAGAATTCAAAACTTCTTACTGAAATAAATATATGCAATATTTCTAAAATGATCGAAAGTAGAACTAGATATAAAATCAAGAAATTCAATTTACTTTGTTTATTATAGGTAAATAGACCAATTACTGACAGTAAGATAAAAGCATAAAAATGGTTCATGGAAACTAATAAAAAGTCCTTGGTAATTTGGGGATCATATTCACAATTATTGAATAAATAACACCCTAAGAAGCTACCTGGGTATAAGTATAAAACTAGTAAAATTAAATTAGATAAATAAAAGATGAATTTATATTTAGAAAAAAAATTAATCATTAAATTGTATAGTCATATTTTATAAATTAATTTAAAATATTAACAAATGAGTTATTTAATTTTAGTTAGACATGGTCAAAGTATATGGAACCTTGAGAAAAAATTTACAGGCTGGGTTGATGTAGAATTAACTGAAAATGGTAAATTAGAGGCTAAAAAAGCTGGTGAACTTATAAAAATAAAGAATATAAATATTGATATTTATTATACCTCTTTTCAATTAAGAGCAAAAAATACCTTAAAATTAATACAAGAAACCTTGCAAGATAAAAAAGTATCAAAAAAAGCTTGGCAATTGAATGAGAGACACTATGGAGCCCTTACAGGTTTGAATAAAGATGAAATGAAAGTAAAACTTGGTGAAGAAAAGGTTCATCAATTTAGACGTTCGTGGGATTTGCGACCAGACCCATTAGATAAAAAAAGTCCTTACCATCCTATTAATATTGATGCCTATAAAGAAATACCAATTAATAAAATTCCTGACACAGAGTCTCTTAAAGATACTTATGAAAGAGTATTAGAATATTATAAACAAGAAATTGAAAATGAGATTTCTAACAATAACATTTTAATTTCTGCACATGGAAATTCAATTAGAGCATTATGTAAGTACTTATTTAAATTAAATGAAAATCAAATATCTAAATTGGAGATTCCAACTGGAAATCCATTAGTAATAAATTTAGATGAAAAAAAGAGAATTACTAATTGTAAATACTTGGATAGTGAAAGATCTAAAGATCTTGTAGTTTTCTAAAAGTTTCAAGATCTGTTAAATGATAAAACTCGGTATTAGTTTCAAATCCATATAGTTCTTTTTTTTTAATAAGATCATTCCATACATTTGTTATTGAAAAATTTTTATTCTTATAATTAGAAAGAAGTTTTTTATTAATTATTTGGCATCCTGTATAAATAAAGTTTCTTTGTTTATTTTTTATAATTAAATTATCTTTTAGATCAAAATCACCATTTAAATTTTTATCAAAACTTAATTCTTTTTTAACTAATAAAAGTATATTTTTTAATTTTTCAGAAAAATATATTTTTTCCATCTCAATAATTTCTTTAGAATAAGATGCTTTCCATATTGTATCTGGATTAAATATTAAAACATCATCTTCGATCGTATGATTTAGCATATTGTTTATGCCACCACCTGTATCAAGAATATTCTTACCATCTTCAATAATTGTAATTTTAGTTTTAAATTTTTTATGATTTATAAAATTTTGAATTTGATCTTTTAGATAAAATGTATTTAGAATAATTTCTTTTATACCCAAACTTTCAATTAATTTAATACAAGTTTCAAGTACGGTAATATTATTCAATTTGATCAAAGGTTTTGGAGTATCTAACGTTAGTGGATTTAATCTTTTTCCAAATCCTGCACACAAAATTAATGCTGTATTAATTTTCATCTTATTTGGTAATAAATTTAGGAAAATTAGATGCCAATAACAACTTCAAATTACCCAAAACTTTATTTTCACTCATCCTGAAATCAATCATCTTCCATGCATATGGAATAAGTTTTAAGTATTTTCTTTTCTTGTCTCGCTCTGCTAGCCTCATAAATATACCGATAATCTTCAAATTTCTAAGAACCGATAAAATATCAAAATCATTTTTTGAATTTATCTTCATTAATTTTTTTATTGGTCTCTAAATAATATGAATAAACTCTATTTTTTAGTGAATTAGATGTTTTAAATCTAACATCATCTATCAATGAAGCTAAATCGTAAGCCTTATTCCCAATAAGAGCATCTTGATTGTCAATTAATCCAATTTGATTTTTTGAATTAATGATTAAATTTGAAACATGAAAGTCTCTATGGACAAAAGTATCATTTCTAAAATTTAATTTAGATAATAATAACTTAATCTCTTTATTAAATTTATAGTTAAATGTACTTATTTTTTTTGTATCTAATTTTTTTGGAACATACCAATAACTAAATAGCTTTGTCTCATCTAATAAGATCTTAATTTTATAATCTTCAATCTGGTATAATTCATTTCTGAAATTTTTGATTTTTTTATCTTTAACTTGCTGAATTTTATTCAAAATATTAATTATTTTTTTAAATATTGAATATTGATTTTTTTTATTCTTTAAAAATTTTTGATAAATTGTTTTTTTTCCTAAATCTTGTATTTCAATATAATTATTTTTAAAATTTTGACACAGTAATTTTGGAGCAATTATATTATTTTTAATTAGGATTTTATTAATTGTGTCATAAATTAATAAATTTTTAATTTTTTCTCTATTTGCAAATACTATAATTGAATTTTTTTTGGTATTTCTATAAAATTTTCTAAAAGATGCATCTCCTTTAATTTTCCTAAAATCTTTTGAAAGTTTCATATTAAAGTTTCAGTCTAAACTATCAATTTTAACAGATCTATTATTTAATTCATTTTCATAATTAAATATCAAATCTATAGTCTTATTTAACTTATCTTTATCTATTAATTCAGGCCACTCAATGAATGTAATTGTATTTTGATTTTTATCAAATAGATCTAAATTTTTAATTTCAGATTTATCTTTTAATCTAAATAAATCATAGTGTTTAATGATCAAATCATCTATCTCGTACTCATTAAGTAAATTAAATGTTGGACTCGTTACCTCTGTAGTTTGTAAATTTTTTTTTATTTGAAATTGGTTAATCAGATATTTTACAAAAGTAGTTTTACCTACCCCTATTTCTCCATATAAAAAAATTACCTCTCCCCCTTTAAGGTGATTCGAAAAATCTTTAGCTAATTCTTTAGTCGTCTCTTCTGAAGATATATCTATTATGCTATTTTTAATAGCGATAGGCATCTGGTTTGAATGGACCCTCGGTTCCAACACTTATATAATCTGCTTGTTCTTTAGATAATTTAGTAAGTTTAGCACCAACTTTTTTTAAGTGAAGAGTTGCAACTTTCTCATCTAAATGTTTAGGAAGTACATAAACTTTATTTTCATAATTTTTATGATTATTCCATAGCTCAATCTGTGCAATTACTTGATTTGTAAATGAAGCACTCATAACAAAACTTGGATGTCCGGTTGCGCAGCCTAAATTAACTAATCTACCCTCTGCTAGTAGAATAATTCTTTTTTTACTTGGCAATTCTATTTCGTGAACCTGTGGTTTTACTTCACTCCATTTATAATTTTTTAGAGCTTCGACTTGAATTTCGTTATCAAAGTGACCAATATTGCATAAAATCGCTCTATCCTTCATATCTCTCATATGATCAGCAGTAACTATATCCTTGTTACCCGTAGCTGTTACAACAATATCTGCTCTACTAATAGCTTCTTCCATTAAAACGACTTCATATCCCTCCATTGCAGCTTGTAATGCGCAAATTGGATCTGCTTCTGTAACCAAAACTCTTGCACCACTTTGTCTTAATGATGCTGCACTTCCCTTACCAACATCTCCAAAGCCTGCTACGATTGCAATTTTTCCTGACATCATAACATCTGTTGCTCGTCTAATACCATCAACTAGACTTTCTCTACAACCGTATAGATTATCAAATTTTGATTTAGTGACTGAGTCATTCACATTAATAGCTGGCACCAAAAGAGAACTATCTTTTTCCATTTTATTTAAGGCTTTTATTCCAGTGGTAGTCTCTTCTGAAACTCCTCTAATGTCTTTCATCAAATCTTTATATTCATTATGCATAATGGCTGTTAAATCACCACCATCGTCTAAAAGCATATTTGGCTTCCAATCAGGTTTACCAACAATGGTCTGTCTAATACACCATAGATATTCTTCTTCAGTCTCACCTTTCCATGCGTAAACAGGTATTCCAGCTTTTGCAATAGCAGCAGCCGCATGATCTTGAGTTGAAAAAATATTACACGAAGACCATCTTACCTCTGCACCTAAAACAACTAGTGTTTCTATTAATACAGCTGTTTGAATAGTCATATGTAGGCAGCCAATAATTCTTGCGTCTTTTAATGGTTTAGTTTCTGAATATTCCTCTCTTAATGCCATTAATCCTGGCATTTCACTTTCTGCTATCGAGATCTCTTTTCTCCCAAATTCAGCTGATGATATATCTTTGACTTTATAATCTTCCATGAAAAAGTTTTATACAGTTAACAAAGCACAAATCAAGTTAAGATTAGACGCCAGGAAACTTTATTTCTACAATGGCGCCATCTCTATCTAATCTATTTGATGCTATAATTTCACCATCATGAAGATCTACTAAATTTTTCACAATATTTAGTCCAAGACCTGAATGTTCTCCAAATTTATCTGGTCTATTACTGTAAAATCTTCTGAATATTTTTGATGTATCTTTCTCTTTAAATCCTTGTCCATCATCAATAATTTTGACCAAAATTTTCTTATCAGTAGTATTTGATATATTCACAAAAATATTTTCACCCTGTTTACAGAATGAAATTGAGTTATCTAACAGGTTGGCAATTATTTGCTCAATTCTGTTTTCGATACCATTGATAATATATTTTTCTTTACCATCATTTTCATATTTGATTATGATATTTTTTTTAACTTTTTGAATATTATTGTAATCTTCTACAACAGATTGGATAATCGGCTCTATATTAATTTTTCTCATTTTTTCTTTACTGAGAGCAACTTCATCTTTTAGCATCTGCGAATAATCAGTTATTAGTCTTTCAATTCTTAAAACATCATGGCTAAGAATATTTAGTAATTTTAATCTTTGTTCTAAGTTGTTAGAGTCTTGTAGTATCTCTGAAGCGCTTTTAAGAGATGCTAATGGGTTTCTTATTTCATGAACCAGATCTGTAGAAAAATTTTCAGCATGAGCAACTCTTTTTTGAAGTTCAATTGTCATATCGTCAATTGAATTTGATAAAAGTCCCAATTCATCATTTCGACTTTTTAGACTTTCAATATTCGTTTTGGTTTGACTTTTGTCTTTAATAACTTTGGTATAGCTTACAAGATTTTGGATTGGTTTAATAAAATATCTACTCAAAACAAAAGAAAAGATTAAAATTACAAAACCAACAGCAATCGCTGTTCTTACAACGAATGCTTTTCTCTCATCAGTAGCTATTTTAATATCATTAGCATTTTCTACAATAGCGATGTATCCAATATTTAAATTTTCTTTAATTACATTTTTAATTGTAATTAATTTAAATTTATTAAGATCCTCCTGTATAAATGTGTAAGATTTTCCGTAGGTATCAGAATTTAAATATTCATTTAAAATATCTTTTAAAGATAAATTTTTATTTTCAGTTAAATTATTATTATCATTTTTTTCTTTTTTATCACTTTCATTCTGATTTAAACTTTCAAATTCAATTTCATCTAGTCTTGTAGAAAAAGATCTTGGGTCAAGATCCAAGGTATCCGTATCACCAAGTATATTTACATCATTGTCAAAAAAGATTACCCTATCTAGGTTTTGAAATATAAAACGTGTTGAAAATAAAAACTTTCTAATATCATCAGCATCAAATTTTATATCTAATCTTACAAGAGTATTAATTGTATTATCTATAACATTTAAGTGTTTTACTGATTTCTTTTTAATTAAATTCGGCTGTACATTATTTAAATAAATAAATGTGAATAAACTTATAATTGTAAAAATTATAAAATTTATAAATAAAAATTTTTTTAATATAGATAAACTTTTTAAGTATTTACTAAACATTAGCTAACATTCCATCTATATCCACTACCATATCTAGTTTCAATAGCTGAAAAATCAGGGTCTACTTTTTTAAATTTTTTACGAATTCTTTTAACATGACTATCAATAGTTCTATCTTCAATATCAGTATCTTCTCTATAAGCAATATCCATTAATTGAGCTCGTTCTTTAATAATTCCTGGTCTTTTTGCCAATTCTTTAACAATTAAAAATTCTGTTGTAGTCAGTTTATCTGGAAGTTGTTTGTTATTCCACTCGCATTCTAGTTGAGATGGATCCAATTTTAATTTTCCATGTGATATTAAACTTTTATTTTCCTCTAAAATATTATTTGAGTCTTTTTTTCTTAGTTGAACTCTAATTCTTTCAATCAACACTTTAATAGAAAAACCTCCAGATTTTTTAACAAAATCGTCTGCACCTAATTTTAATCCTAACAACTCATCAATTTCATCATCTTTTGATGTCAAAAAAATTACCGGTAATGATGTTTTTTTTCTAAGCTTTTTAAGTAACTCCTCTCCATCCATCTTTGGCATCTTTATGTCAACCACTGCTAAATCAGGAGGTGTTCTGGTAAGGCCAATTAATGCACTTTCACCATCAATATAAGTTTGAACTTTAAAGCCCTCTTTTTCTAGGGCAATGCTTAAGCTAGTTAGAATATTTCTATCATCATCAATTAAAGCTATGGTTTGTTTATGCATTCCTTATATAAAAATACTAAATTGTTCTAAATTGGGCAATCTAATTAAATTAATGAAGCATTCCCCAATTATCACCAACATTAACATCAACAGTTAATGGAGTTGAAAATGAATGATAATCACTTTGAGTAACACTGGTCATTTCCTCTTTAATCAATTTAACCATAATTTTTTCATCTTTTTTTGGTACTTCAAAAATTAACTCATCATGAATTTGTAAAAGCATTTTGGATTTAATATTTTTTTGTTCTAATAATTTTTTATCTAATCTAATCATTGCTAAGCGCATTATTTCTGATGCAGAACCTTGTATGGGAGCATTAATTGCAGCCCGCTCTTGAAAATTTCTAATATTAAAATTTTTATCATTAATTCCATTAAAATGAGATCGTCTACCAAAAATATTATTTACATAGCCGCTCTTTCTACAGAACTTAATTGTATTATCCATGTAAACTTTTATCTCTGGAAATTTAGCAAAATATGCGTTTAGAAATTCTTCTGCTTCATAATTTGAAACATTAATTTGTTTTGCTAGACCGTACTGTGAAATTCCATAAATAATTCCAAAATTAATTGCTTTGGCTTTTCTCCGATGATCTTGATTTACTTTTTTAATATCTATGTTGAAAATCTGACTAGCTGTTAAAGAGTGGATATCCTCTTTATTTTTAAAAGCTTTTTTTAACTCCTTAACATCTGCAAGATCTGCCAAGATTCTCATTTCTATTTGATTGTAATCTGCTGAAATTAGTAAATGATCTTTTTTAGCAGCGAAAGCTTTTCTAATATCTTTTCCATCTTCTGATTTTATTGGAATATTTTGTAAATTTGGATCACTAGATGCTAATCTACCAGTTGTAGTAGCTGCCAATAAAAATGATGTATGAACTCTTTTGGTTGAAGGATTAATATGTTCTGGCAAAGAGTCTGAATAAGTATTTTTAAGTTTTGATACTTGTCTCCAATCTAAAACTAATTGCGGAAATTCATGACCTTTAAAAGCCAAATCTTCTAGAACACTTGCACTTGTTGCAAAACTACCTTTTTTTGTTTTTTTTAAACCTGCAATCTTAAGATCATTATAAATAATTTCTCCTAACTGTTTGGGTGATGCAATATTGAATTCCTTTTTTGAAAACTTAAATACTTTTTTCTCTAAATTTTTTATTTTTTTTTCAAATTTTAAAGAAAGTGATTTTAAAAATTTACTATCAACTTCAATTCCTTCCATTTCCATGAAAGCAAGAATCTTAATTAATGGTTTTTCAAAGACCTCATAAATATTAATCATTTTTTCCAGCTTTAAATTTTTAATAAATTTTTTATACAATCTAAAAGTAATATCTGCGTCTTCAGCAGCATAATTTTTAGCATTATCGATCTCAACATCGCTAAAATTTATCTCTTTTTTTCCAGTTCCAACAATTTCTTTAAAAGAAATTGTTTTATGGCCCAAATGAATTTCTGATAACGTATCCATGTTGTGTCTATTTTTTCCTGCATCTAATACATATGACATAAGCATTGTATCTTCCATTGATGAAATTTTTATTCCCTGTTTATATAAAACTATAAAATCAAACTTGATATTTTGACCAATCTTTTTGACACTAGGATCTTCTAATAAAGGTTTCAATTTTTTAATAACAATATCTTTTTTGATACATTTTGATGATTTATGTCCAATTGGAATATAACAAGCTTTGCCAATTTTAGAGCATAGAGAAACACCTACTAAATCTGCTTGATGAGGATCTAAAGAATTCGTTTCTGTATCCACAGCAACCTCTCCTACTTCTTCAGCCTCCTTTATCCATTCATCTATTTCCTCAGAATTTGTAATTAAATAGTAATTCTTGTTATTAATTGATTGTTGTTTATCTATTAATTTTATGTTGTTAGGTGTATTTGATAATTTTGGCTCACCATACGCAGATATAACAGAACTCAAAAGTCTGTTAAATTCCATCTCTCTTAAAAAAGCATAAAGTTTATCTTTATCTATCTCTTTTAATTTAAACTCCTTCAACTCTCTGTCGATCGGAGCATCCTTCATTAACGTTACTAGTTGTTTACTAATTAATGCTTTATCTTTATTTTCGATTAATGTTTCCCTTCTTTTGTTTTGTTTTATCTCTTCCGCAGACCTTAAAAGCTTTTCCAAAGTTCCATACTTGTTAATTAGTTCTGCTGCAGTTTTAACTCCTATTCCTGGCACTCCTGGAACATTGTCACTACTATCACCTGCTAAAGACTGTACGTCTATTACTTTTGAAGCATCGACCCCAAATTTTGTAAAAATATCCTCTTCTGAAATGAATTTATTTTTCATAGGGTCGAAAATACGAACACCTTTTTTATATAATTGCATTAAATCTTTGTCTGATGAAACAATTGTAACTTTAGCACCTTTCTTTAGTATTTTTTCAACATAAGTAGCGATTAAATCATCAGCCTCATAATTCGGTAAATCAACAGAAGGTAAGTTAAAAGCTAGTACAGACTTTCTAATATATTCAAATTGAGGAGCCAAATCATCAGGCGCTTCTGAACGATTAGCCTTATAATCTTCATAAATATCATTCCTAAATGTCTTTCTTGCAGAGTCAAAAATTACTGCAAAATGAGTTGGTTTTTGTAAATTTTGATCTGACTTTGAATCTTCTAGTAGTTTAAAAAGCATGCTGCAAAAACCACTTACTGCCCCTGTAGGCAATCCATCGCTTTTCCTAGTTAGTGGTGGTAAAGCATAGTAGGCTCTAAAAATATATCCTGAGCCATCAATAAGATAAAAATGATCTGTTTTTTGAATTTTATCCATTAAAATACGTTAAATATTACAGTCGTATTAAAATCTGTATATAAAAAAATTTTCTTATTTTTAAGATAATTAATTATATATAGATTATTTAAAACTTAAATAGTATAACCTAATCATGGAATTAACTAAAAATATATCTCATACTAAAATAATTAAATCAGTATTGGCAGTAATACTTGGATCTATAGCATTAACTATATCAGCTAAGATCAAAATACCTTTTTATCCAGTACCAATGACTATGCAAACATTTGTTGTTCTATTTTTGGGTGTAAGTCTTGGATATAAAATTGGATTAGCAAGCATAGGGTTATATTTGTTTGAAGGAATTGTAGGTTTGCCAGTTTTCTCAAACTCTCCTGAAAAAGGTGTTGGATTAATATATTTCACAGGTCCAACTATGGGTTATTTGATTGGTTTTTTAACCGCAGGATTTTTAGCCTCAAAAATAAAATATAATGATAATTTTTTTATTATTTTACTTAAACTAATAATAGCTACTTCTACAATTTATATATTAGGATTATTATGGCTTGGTACACTTATTGGATGGGACAAACCAATTGTAGCTCTAGGAGCTCAACCATTTTTACTAGCTGAAATTTTTAAAATATTACTTTTAGCCTTAATAACAAAACAAATTCTAAAAATAAGAGATTTTATCTAGGAGATCTTTTAGAAAGAATTCTTTGAAGAGTTCTTCTATGCATTTTAAGTCTTCTTGCAGTTTCAGAAACATTTCTATTACATAATTCAAACACTCTGTGAATATGTTCCCATTTTACTCTATCTGCTGACATTGGATTTTCCGGAGGTGCAGCTTTTTTTGAAGGATCAGCAAGCAAAGCTTTTTCAACATCTTCGGCATCAGCAGGCTTAGCAAGATAATCAATAGCACCCTCTTTGATAGCTGCTACCGCAGTTGGAATATTTCCATAACCAGTCAACATGATTATTCTGCTTTCACTATTTGAAGTTTGTATTTCTTTTACAACCTCTAGTCCGTTACCATCTCCAAGTCTTAAGTCTACTACTGCAAAACCTGGTTTATTTACTTTGACCGATTCTACACCTTTTTTTACACTTTCAGCTTGAGTAACTTGAAACCCTTTTTTTTCCATAGCTCGAGCTAGTCTCTCTCTAAAAGGATTATCATCATCAACTATAAGTAGAGATTTATTCTCAAAATCGTTGATATTTTTAAGGACAACTTGTTCTTTCATTTTACTTATATGGTGATTAGCAAAAATAAATCAATACCTATTATTTGCTTTACATTGTTAATCTATAGGCTTAATAGGAGGAAATTTTAAAGTTTTTTTGAGATAAAAAGCTTTTTTTTATTAAATTTTTTTTTGGAGGCATTTTAAATGCAAAAATTTAAATCAGTTGAACAAATAATTAGTCAACTGAAACCTGAAAAGCCAGTATATTGCATAAGAAAGAATTCTATTCGGACTGCGACAAAATATTTCATCAAAAATTTTCCTGGAAAAATCCTTTACGCAGTAAAGACAAATCCTCATCCAATTGTAATAAAATCAATTATAGATAGTGGTGTAGAGCAATTTGATGTTGCCTCTATAGAGGAAATTAAAAGCATAAGAAATTTTAGCAAATCAGCAAAGTGTTCTTATATGCATACAGTAAAAAGTAGAGAAAGTATTAAAGAAGCTTATTTTAATTATGGGGTTAAGTCTTTCTCATTAGATACTAAAGATGAATTAATAAAAATAATTGAAAGCACAAATAATGCAAAAGATTTAGAATTGTTTGTAAGAGTTGCAGTTTCTAACGAACATGCTGAAATAGATTTATCAAAAAAATTTGGCGCATTAAACTCAGAGGCAGCCGGACTACTAAGATTAGTTAAGCAGTGTGCAAAAAAAATTGGATTGAGCTTTCATGTTGGATCACAATGTATGCATCCAATTTCATATTCAAAAGGTATTAACGAAATTGGAAATATAATTAAAAAAACAAAAATTTTACCTGATTACATTAATGTTGGTGGAGGATTTCCTACAATTTACCCTGACTTAATACCTCAATCTATGGATAACTATTTTAATGAAATTAAAAAAGGATTAGAAAACTTAAAGTTTGAAAAGCTACCTGAAATTATTTGTGAACCAGGAAGAGCTTTAGTTGCAGAAAGCGGTTCTACAATTGTAAGAGTAAATTTAAGAAAAAAACAAAAACTTTATATAAACGATGGTACTTATGGAACCCTATTTGATGCAGGAACACCTAATATAGTTTTTCCATCTAAAATGATTAAAGATAATACGAATAAAATAATATCAAAAAAATTGACTGCTTTTGATTTTTTTGGGCCAACATGCGATAGCATGGATTATATGAAAGGTCCTTTTCTTCTTCCTAATAATATTAAAGAAAATGATTACATTGAGCTTGGCCAACTAGGTGCTTACGGTTTAACATTTAGAACTCAATTTAATGGCTATTACTCAGATGAAATCTTTGAAGTTGAAGATAAACCAATCATGACAATGTATGACAAAGACATTAACAAAGCTACTTTGGTTGCTTAATGTCAAATCACAAAAACCCAAGTCACAACAGTAAAAAAGATTTTTTAAAAAATCCTGTTGAGCATATTGATATTACTTCGTTCGACTCTCGAAAAATAATCTCTTCAATGGAAAAAATGTCTTTTGTATCAAGAGAAACAGCTAATGCCGCAAACATTTACAATGACATGCTTAAAGATAAAGATTGCACTATATTTTTAACTTTAGCCGGCTCTACATCTGCTGCTGGATGTATGAACATTTATAAAGATTTAGTCAAATATAATATGATTGA
>CABXRX010000017.1 GCA_902514745.1 uncultured Pelagibacteraceae bacterium
AAAAACTGGTAAGATTTGGTCGGTAAATTTTTCGGAGAGATTTCATGTGGCTGCTGTTGCAAAAGCTGAAGAACTAGTAGCAGAAGGTAAAATTGGCACAGTAAAACAAACTATGGGTACCGGACCTCATAGACAGGGAAATTATGAAAGACCTGATTGGTTTTACAATCGTCAGAGCTATGGTGGAATAATTACAGATATAGGTTCTCATCAAATTCATCAATTTTTAGTATTTACAAATTCTAATGAAGCAAAAATTAATCATTCAATAGTAGAAAATACCACTAAAAAAGAATTTGTAGGTTTTCAAGATTTTGGAGAAATCAATTTAACTGGTAATGGTGGTCACGGTTACATTCGTTTAGATTGGTTCACCCCAGATGCGCTTCCAACTTGGGGAGATGGAAGGTTGTTTATTTTAGGAGATAAAGGTTTTATTGAAATTAGAAAATATACAGATCTTGCTAAATCTAACTCTGGAAATCATTTATATTATGCAAACGATGAAGTAGTCAAACATATAGATTGTAGAGATGTTAAGCTTCCATATTTTAGAAACTTAATTAATGATGTATTAAATAGATCTGAAACTGCTTGTTCTCAAGAACTTACTTTTTTAACAATGGAACTTGCGATTAAAGCCCAAAACTTAGCTGAAAAAAAATGAAAAAATATCAAGTAGCAATAATTGGAACTAATATAGGTGCTAAACATTATGAAGATTTTCAAAAAGTTTCAGATAAATTTAATGTTCATACAATTTGTGGACTAACAAAAGGGTCTATCGAGAGTATAATACAACCAAACTCTGACATACAAATTTCACTTAACTTTGAAGATGTGCTAAAAATTAAAGAAATCGATATTGTTGATATATGTCTTCCACCCCACTTACATTTTTCTGCTTGCAAAAAATCTTTAGAGTCAGGTAAGCATGTTATTTGTGAAAAACCATTAGTTTCAAGTCTTAAAGAAATTGATGAACTTAAAATTATAAGTAAGAGAACTGGTAAAATTATCTTTCCAGTTTTTCAATATAGATATGGTCTAGGATTTTCAAAAATAAAAGCACTAATTAATTCAGGATTACCTGGCAAACCTTTGGTAGCTTCATTAGAAACTCACTGGAATAGAGGTCAAGAATATTACTCAAAAGCTTGGAGAGGAACTTGGGCAGGAGAACAAGGTGGTGCAATCTTAAGCCATTCAATTCATATTCACGATTTGATAAGTATGATTTTAGGACCAGTTTCAAATGTATATGCAAAACTAACAACAAGAGTAAATGATATTGAAGTAGAAGATTGTGCTGCAATATCAATTGAAATGGAAAATGGATCACTTGTTACAAGTTCAATTACTCTTGGAGCAGCAAATGACACAAGTAGACTTCGGTTTTGTTTTGAAGGATTAACAATTGAGTCGGCTGCTTCTCCAGATAAACCGTATAATCCTGCAGAAGACGCGTGGAAATTTTTACCAAGAGCTCCTGTAACAAAAAAACAAATCAATGAAGTGTTATCAAAAGTAAAAAAACCTAAATCATGGTACGCAGGTATGTTTGAGGAAATAGCTAATAAACTAGATGGTATCTCAAGTGATGAGGTAAGTCTGTTAGATGCTAGAAAATCGTTAGAATTTATAACTGCTGTTTACGACTCATCTAGAAAAAATAAAAATGTTAGTCTCCCTATAGATAAAAATAACCCAATTTACAATTCTTGGTTACCTAATTGAAAATTTTTGATATTATTAAATTAAAGATTAAAAGATAAATGAAAAAAAAAAGTACCTCAAAACAAAGTTCGATATCGTTTCTTTTTGCCAAAAAATATATTTATTTTTATTATCCTTTTTTTTGGGTAATTTTATTAATATACTTATTTCTTAAATGAGTAAAAAATTAATATTAATTATAATAATTGTCTTAGCTATAGAATTATCTGGTAATGGTATTCTTACTTCTTTTTATAAATTAATGAGTTAAAGTTAAGGTTGAGGTGGTAATTCATTTTTATTCATAAATTGAAAACCTTTAATCACCGCTTCTCTCTCTGATATATTAACATACCAACGTTTTAGACTCTCATAATTATTCAGACCAATATCATGCCATTCATGTCTTGCTATCCAGGGCCAAGTAGCAATGTCAGCTATTGTATAATTTTCTCCAGCAAGGAAATTTGAGTTTTTTAATCTTGCATCTAATTCTTGGTAAATTCTTTTTGTAATTTTAAAATATCTTTCCTCACCAAATTCACTTTTCCCAGGATTGTAATGATGAAATTGATGGTGCTGACCAATCATTGGTCCTATAGTTCCCATCTGTGCCATTAGCCACTGATTAATTTTAAGTCTTTCATTTTTATCATAAAATTTTCCACTTTTTTCACCTAGATACATAAGAATTGCGCCTGACTCAAAGATGCTTTCTTTATTGTCATGGTCAATAATTACAGGAATTTTACTAAAAGGACTTAATTTTATAAATTCTGATTTAAATTGTTCGTTTTTACTTAAATCAACTTTAGTTAATTTATATTCGTACCCAATCTCTTCAAGCATAATGGAAATCTTTTTGCCATTAGGGGTGTCAGCCGTAAAAAGCTCTATCACTCTTTAATACCAAGTCGATTTTTTATTGTTTTAGATGAAGTAGTAAATTCAAATCTATATTTTTCATCAGGGCGTGCTAATTTAAAACAAGCTCTTGCTGCTAATGCTCCTTCATGGAAACCGGATAAAATAAGTTTTAATTTACCAGGATAATTACATATATCTCCTACTGCATAAATACCCTTTTGATTGGTTTCAAATTTTTCTGTATCAACTTCAATAGTTTTTTTATCAATATTAAGTCCCCAATTTGCAATAGGTCCTAATTGCATTATTAATCCAAAAAAACCTAAAGCAAAATCTGTCTTAATATTTTTTATTTCTTTATTATCGTGCTTGATATCAATACTCTCTAAATTGTTTTCACCATTTACATTAGCTAATTGATACTTTGTATACAGATTGATTTTTCCTAATTTTGCAAGTTCATTAACTTTATCTACTGTCGATTGCGCACCTCTAAAATCATCTCTTCTATGTATTAAATTTACTTTAGATATTTTTGACAACTCGACGGCCCAATCCAATGCACTATCTCCACCTCCAAAGATAGAAACAGTTTTATCCTCAAATATTTTTTTATCTTTAATTGAATATAAAATAGATTTATTTTCAAATTTTTCACATTCTTTTGGTGCGAATTTTCGTGGTTCAAAAGAACCAACTCCGCCCGCAATAATTACATTAGGCGTTGAAAAAGTTTTGCCAGCGTTTGTTTTTACCAACCAACTATCATTTTCCTTTTTTACCTCATCAACCCTTTCACTTAGGTGTATAGGAATATTAAAAGCTTTAATTTGATTTATTAGATTATTTGTTAATTCTTCACCAGTACACTCTGGCACTGCTGGAATATCATATATTGGCTTATCCGGATAAAGTTCGATACATTGTCCACCAATTTTATCTAGATTATCAACTATCTCACAACTGAGACCAATTAGTTTTAATTGATGAGCTGTAAAAAGACCTGTTGGACCAGCTCCAATAATTAATGCATCTGTTTTTATCATTTATCCTTGCTTTGATGGAATGTTAACAACCAAACCATCTAATTGATCAGAAACAACAATCTGACAACTCAATCTACTATTTTGTTTTGGCTCAAATGCCATATCAAGCATATCTTCCTCACCATCTTCCTTAGCAGGAAGTTTATCTTGCCACTCTTCATCTACATAAACATGGCATGTCGCGCAAGCCATTCCACCTCCACAATCAGCATCAATTCCTGGAATATCATTCTGAACCGCACCTTCCATAACTGTTAGTCCGTTTTGAACATCAATTATATGGGTTTTATTATCGTGAGTATTATATGTAATTTTTGCCATGAGCTATATATATGTTTTTATTTAAATAGAACAAGTAACTAAAACCATACTTGGTCTATTTTAGACATTTTGTAATTGAGGTATATCTTTTTTTATAAAATAATTCGTATCTTCTTTTTGTTTTATCAGCGCAGGTATTATTTCTTTGTATGCGTCTATCAGTCCATTATTTGGTTTTGGAAGTTGATCTTTTATATGGTCATGAAGCTTATCTAAATTATAAGATGGAACAGTTGGAAACATATGATGTGTTAAATGATATTCCATTTTCCAATATAAAAAGCTTAAAATTGGATTTAAATACATTTCTCTCGATGTAAGTCTATGATCTTTAATATCTCTTGCAAGGCCTGCATGTTGAGTAAAAGCAACAAGTTTGTGTAGAGTTTTTCCATAAAATTGAGGTAATAAAAAATAAAGCACTGGTAACCAAGTAGATGCAAATAACGACCACAAAATAATAGCTATCCAAATAATTACAAAAACTTTTGAGTAAAAAATACATTTAACTTGAGCGCTCTCAGGAATACTTTCTTTCATTACATTTGTTTTTATTCCAAGTGCATGCTGGATTATTTCAAAAGAGATATGTTTTTTAAAAAATAATAAATCTAGAAATGGAATTATATTTATAATTAATCTCTTTGGAGTTTCTTTTAGATTATTTCCATATTCAATTTCATAATCAAATGGATCATTAGTTGAGTAAGTATTACCATGATGAACAAAATGGGTGTATCTCCATCTAATCGGTTCAAAGTTAGACATAAAAGAAGAGATATAATAAAAAAATTCATTTAAAAATTTTGATTTGAATGCAGTCTTATGACCAGTCTCATGCCATAAAGGATTTGAGAAACTATAAATGTTTCCATAAACCAAAAACCAAAATACTGACCACCAAGTTCCCCAAGTTAAATAAGCAATTATTCCTGTAAAAATTAATAGACTAAAAAAAATTGAAATATGTTGAAAACCTTTAAAGTCAGATTTCTTTGAAAGCTCTTTAAGAACTTCAATATCAACTTTACATTTGTGCCATTTATCTAGCTTAACATCCATAAGTTAAATTATTGTAGGCAAAAAAAAAGGGCAAGTACAAAAAATGTACCTGCCCTTAATTTAAATTTAAAGTAAAACTACTTAGCTCTTCTTCCGCTTGCACTAGTTGCAGCAGCCCAAATTACTAGACCGAATGCAATTTTGTTTATAAAGTCAGCTAAGTTGTAAACAACGTTAAGTGATTCAGCATCTACACCACCTGTTAAGTAACCAAATACATAACCTAATGGATAAATTGCCCAACCTACTGTAACAATCATTCTCATTGCACCAAAAGCAGTTACAAGAGCCTTGTTTCCACTTTTTGCTGCAGCTTTTCCAGCTTCACCTGAGAATATTTCATACAGAATGTATACCCAACCTGCCATACCAATAATGAAACCAAGTGTAGCATTAATATATCCTGCTTCACCTAAGTACCCACCTACTAGCATAACAATTGAACCAATTAACAATCTCCAGAACATACCTGAGTTTGCTTTACCAATAGCTGCTAGAATTAAGTAAAATTCCACCATCTGTAATGGTACAGTGATTAACCAGTCAATGTATCTGTAAACAGTAGGTGAATCACCTGTGCTTACCCATACTTCTCTCATGTACATGTAGTGAATGAAAGCAATACCAGTTACTAGACCAGCAACAATTACTGATGTTCTCCAGCCTGATGCGACGTTGCCCGCTTCCATGAAAAAGAAAGCAGTAGCTGCTAACATTCCCATAGATATAACCCAAAACGAAATACCAACGAAATCGTCTTGTGCTAACATGGCGTCTGCGTTTGCTACACCTGTAACACCTAATAGCGCAACAGCTGTAAGAGCAAACAATTTAAGTTTTTTCATAAAAAACTCCCTCTTTAGTTAGTTTTTATTTTTAGTTTATATAAACTAGACTTGAGTTTCCTCAAATCAATCTGTGCTAGATAGCAAATTAAATTAGATAAATGAAGACTTAATTGCGACTTATTCTCATTGATTTTACTTAATTTTTAAAATTAAATACAATTTATAAGTTAAAAACCAACAAAATAAGGAAATTCGAATCAAATTTTATGTCAAAGAAATTTCAAGACATTTATGATGAATCTTTAAAAAATCCTGAAAAATTTTGGCAAGAAGCGTCTGAAGATATCTTTTGGTTTAAAAAACCATTAAAAATTTTAAATAAATCCAACCCTCCATTCTATAAATGGTTTGAGGATGGAGTAACCAATACATGTTATAACGCTCTAGACATCCACATAGATCAAGGAAGAGGAAAAAAAAATGCTTTAATCTATGACAGCCCTATTACAGGAAACAAAAGTAAGTTTACTTATGAAGAGTTAAGGTCGAAAGTTTCTAAATTTGCTGGTGCATTGAAGGCTCAAGGTGCAAATAAAGGTGATCGTGTAATTATTTATATGCCAATGATCCCGGAAGCAGTGATTGCAATGCTAGCATGTGCGAGGATTGGAGCAATCCACTCAGTTGTTTTTGGTGGTTTTGCTTCAAATGAATTAGCAAGCAGAATAGATGATAGTAAAGCAAAATTATTAGTTACAGCCTCTTGTGGTTTTGAGCCTGGAAGAACAGTTGAATATAAACCTCTTGTTGACGAAGCAGTCAATCTCGCAAAACACAAAATTGATAAAATGATTTTATTTCAAAGAAAAGGACATGAAGTAAAATTGAATGCTCCTATGGAAGTGAGTTGGGATGAAGCCATCTCAAATGCATCAGATGCAGATTGTGTAGAGATGAACTCAAATGAACTTGCTTACATTCTTTATACGTCTGGAACAACAGGAACGCCTAAAGGAATAGTAAGAGATATTGGTGGTCACATAGTTGCTTTAAAGTGGACTATGAAAAATATATACAATATTGATGCAAATGATATTTGGTGGTCTGCAAGTGATATTGGATGGATTGTTGGACACTCTTACATTGTTTACGCACCATTATTTAAGGGATGCACTACAGTTCTATTTGAAGGAAAACCTGTAGGTACTCCAGATGCCGGTGCATTTTGGAAAATTATTTCAGATTATAAAGTAAAGTCTTTATTTACCGCACCTACAGCATTTAGGGCAATTAAGAAAGAAGACCCTGAAGGGAAATTTTTTTCAAAATATGATTTAAGCAGTTTTGAAAGCTTATTTCTTGCAGGAGAAAGAGCTGATCCAGATACTATCAAATGGGCAGAAAATTTACTTAGGGTTCCAGTGATTGATCATTGGTGGCAGACAGAGACTAGTTGGGCAATCAGCTCAAATTGTACTGGAATTGAGATGATGAAAACTAAATATGGATCAGCATGTAAGGCAGTGCCAGGTTATGATGTAAAAATTATTAAACCAGATCAGACTTTAGCAAAACCTAATGAAATGGGTGATATAGTTGTTAAACTTCCACTGCCCCCCGGAACTTTTCCAACATTATGGAATGCAGATCAGAGATATAAAGAAAACTACATGTCTAATTATGAAGGTTTTTATCAAACTTACGATGCAGGTCACATAGATGAGGATGGTTATATTTGGATTATGTCGAGAACAGATGATATTATAAATGTTGCAGGTCATAGACTGTCAACAGGAGCTATTGAAGAAGTATTATCTGAACATCAGTCAGTTGCTGAATGCGCAGTCCTTGGTATTGCAGACAAATTAAAAGGACAACTGCCTATAGGGCTTGTAGTTTTAAAATCTGGCGTAGACAAAGATAATGAGACTATTTCTAAAGAGTGCGTGCAGATGGTTAGAGATAAAATTGGACCAGTTGCTGCATTTAAAGTGGTTATTGTTATCAAAAGACTTCCAAAAACAAGATCAGGAAAAATTTTAAGAGGAACTATTAGAAAAATTGCTGATAATGTTGAATATAAAGTTCCACCAACAATAGATGATCCGACAATTTTAACTGAGATTAAGGAAAATTTAATCGAACATAAAATTTTAAATAATGATTAAAACATATTTATTTCTTGCAGGTGCAGTATTTTTTGAAGTTACTGGTACAATGTTATTACCAATAACTCAAAATTTTACAAAACTAATCCCAACAGCTGCTCTTGCATTCTTTTATCTTTGTGCATTCTATCTTTTAACTTTTGTGGCAAATAAAATTCCTATCGCTATCATGTACGCTACTTGGAGTGGTCTTGGAATTTTTACTATTGCAATTCTTGGTTATATATTTTTCAAACAAACCTTGGCATGGCAGGCAGTTTTAGGATTATTTTTTATTGTTCTAGGAGTAATTTTAGTAAATAGTTTTACAGGAAAGCTTAGCTAAACTGTAAAGGAGTTCCCTCTGCATCTCCTAAGATTTTACCATCCTTCATTTTAATATTTCCAGCAATAATTGTATGTGTTGGTGTCCCTTTAAATTTATCTCCGTTAAAAGGAGTCCAGCCACATTTGCTCTCAATATTTTCATTTTTAATTTCAATTGTTTTATTCATATCTACAATTGTAAAGTCGGCATCAAAACCATCTTTAATAAAACCTTTATTTTGAATTCCGAAAATCTTTACTGGATTTTCACACACAAGATTCATTAATTGGTTAAGTGTGAGCTTTCCATCATTCACATGATTTAACATTACTGGCATTAATGTTTGAACACCAGGCATACCTGATGGTGAGTTAGGATAATTTTTTTCTTTATTTTCTCTTAAATGTGGAGCGTGATCTGATCCTATTGTATCATTTAAATTATTTCTTACCCCATACCATAATCTGTCATAATGAGATTTATCTCTTAAAGGAGGATTCATCTGAGCGTAAGTTCCAAGTTTATCGTAACAATCTGGCGCATAAATTGTTAAATGTTGAGGAGTTATTTCAAAGGTAATGTTACCCTTATGCTGAGATAAAAAATCAATTTCTTCTTTAGTTGTAATATGAAGAATATGTGCTTTTTTATTATGTCTTTCTGCAATTCTAACAATTCGTCTTGTAGAAGATACAGCACATTCCGCGCTTCTCCATACTGGATGCGTATGAACATCTCCTTCTTTAATTAACTTCTTATTAACATTTAAAATTGCCTCATCTTCAGAATGAACAGCAACAACTTTTGATGCATTTTGAAAAACCTTATCTATGTCGTCTTCTTCTGCAACTAATAAATTACCAGTAGATGATCCAGCAAAAAGTTTAATACCACAACACCCTTCCAAACCTTCTAAACTTGCAAGATCATTAGCGTTATCAGCTGTTGCTCCAAAGTAAAAAGCATAATTGCAGTACATTCTATTTTTTGCGAGATCTAATTTTCTTTGAAACTCTTTCATATTTGAGGTAGGTGGATTTGTATTAGGCATTTCAAATACACTGGTAATTCCTCCCGCAATTGCAGCTCTACTTCCCGAGTGTAAATCTTCTGTATCTGTTGATCCTGGTTCTCTGAAATGAGTTTGAGTGTCTATGCATCCAGGTAAAACTGTTTGACCTTCAGCGTTTATAACTTCCTTTGCATCCTCAGTTATCTCACCAATTTTATGAATTTTGCCATCTTTAACAGCAACATCAGCATCTTTTAATTCACCATCGATGTAACATTGTCCATTTTTAATTATAAGATCTAACATTTTATGAAAATGTTACTATATTACATTCTATAATTAATCAATTATGAATATCAAAAAAGTTTACATTCTAGATGATAGGGCAATCCTGTATATTAATGGAGAAGATGCAAAAGAATTTCTTCAAAATCTTATCAGCAATGACATAAATAAAGTAAGTGATGTAAATAGTTGTTTCACGTCATTGTTAACTCCTCAAGGTAAATTTTTATACGAGTTTATAATAATCAAACATAAATCTGGTTATTTAATTGATTGTGAAAAATCTCAAGCTGACGGGTTATTCAAACAATTAAGTATTTATAAATTAAGATCCAAAGTAGAAATTCTTAACCTTAGTAATGAATTTATTGTAACCGCATTCAGCTATGAAAAATTTCTGACTTTTGAAAAAGCTCAAGATATTCCTGGATTTACATTAAAGTATAGAGAAGATCCAATTTTTCTTGATCCAAGGAACAAAAAATTAGGAGCAAGATTAATTATTAATTTAGAAAAACTTTATTTATCACTAAAAAAGTTAGACTTACATGACGCTAATCTGAGTGATTATTATTCATATAGTCACAAGCTTGGTATTGTTCCAAAAGATCTAAATAAATTACAAAATAAATTATTTGGTATTGAGTGTAATTATGAAGAATTAAATGGAATAGATTTTAAAAAAGGTTGCTATGTTGGGCAAGAAAATACAGCTAGAATTAAACTTAAAAATAAGCTTTCTAAAAGATTATTACCAATTGATATAATTAAAGGCGAATTAACTGAAGGTGAAAGTATTTTTTATAAAAATAAAGAGATAGGCAAAGTATTAATAGATAAAGAATATCCGTTTGCTTTAATTAAATATCTAGATGAAAATTTTAATGAAAATTCAGATTTTAATACAAAAGAAGCTTCTATAAAAATTGAAAAGCCTAATTGGATAAAAAACTAATCTATTATTCAAAAAAAATAAATAATCAAAAGAGTTGTAAGGATTATAATAATCCAAGTAGTTAAATTTTTAAGAAACTGCTTTAATTGAGAATTTGATTTGAAAAAACTTGGAAGAACTAAAAGCAAAACCCCAACCATAAATATTACTGAAAGTAATTTATCCATTAAAAAACTCCTATAAATTTTTATTTTGGTGCGGTCGGAGAGACTCGAACTCTCATGGACTAGGTCCACACGGCCCTCAACCGTGCCTGTCTACCAATTTCAGCACGACCGCATGATGTGTCATAATAAATGAATGACAATCATCTTTCAAATTGGTAAAAAACGTCATGGAATTTACACAAGAAGTAAGAAAAGCAACAGATCCTATTTATCAAAAGATTTCAAAGATAATGCCAGAGATAGAGTGGTCTATTCACGCTCCTTATATTCACAAGATTAATCAGCTTAAAAAAGAAAAGAATGCAATCATTCTTGCACATAATTATCAAACTCCTGAGATTTATCATGGCATATCAGATGTCGCCGCAGATTCTTTGGCTCTTGCTATTGAGGCATCAAAAACAAGTGCTGACATAATAGTTATGGCTGGAGTTCACTTCATGGCAGAAACCTCAAAATTGATGAGTCCAGAGAAGAAAGTTTTACTTCCAGATATGGCAGCAGGTTGTTCATTATCATCATCTGTAACAGGTAAAGATGTAAGGCTTCTTAAGGAAAAATATCCAGGTGTCCCAGTGGTTTCATATGTAAACACTTCAGCAGATGTTAAGGCGGAAACAGATATTTGTTGCACATCAGCAAATGCAGTAAAAATTGTAGAATCTTTGGGTGTTAAAAAAGTTATATTTTTACCAGATGATTACCTTGCAAAATATGTTGCCTCTCAAACAAATGTAGAAATCATTGCCTGGAAAGGGATATGCATGGTTCACGATCAATTTAATGAAAAAGAAATACGTGATATTAGAAAAAATAATCCAGGTATTAAAATTATTGCACATCCAGAATGTCCTCCAGAAGTAATCGAAGCAAGTGACTTTGCTGGGTCAACAGGAGGTATGATTGATTATGTTAAAAATAATCAACCCAAAAAAGTTATGATGGTTACTGAATGTTCAATGAGTGATAATATTCAAGTTGAAAATCCTAATGTAGAATTTATTAGACCATGCAATCTTTGTCCTCATATGAAAAAAATTACACTTCCTAAAATATTAGATTGCTTAGAAAATGAGACCGGTGAAATAATAATGGATAAAGAAACAATAGAAAAAGCTAGAATTCCAGTTGAAAGAATGGCTGCCATCGGCAGATAAATAAGTGTCAAAAATAAAACTTAGCAAAGATTTTATTCGTAATACGGTCAAACGAGCATTGAATGAAGATCTCTATCCATCTGGAGACATCACATCAAACTTAGTTAAAAATAATAAAGTTATAAAAGTTAAACTTCTTTCAAATCAAAATGCAATTATTGGTGGTTTATTATTTGCAAAACAAGCTTTTGATTTAATTGATAGCAAAATCAGATTTGTTATTAAAAAAAAAGATGGATCTTCTGTTAAGAAAGGATCTTTAATTGCAACAATAGAAGGTAAAGCAAAAAATATATTAATAGCAGAGAGAGTTGCATTAAATTTTTTATCTCACATCTCAGGTATAGCCACTAAAACAAATAAATTTGTAAAGTTGGCTGGTAAAAAGTGTAAAATCTGTTGTACACGTAAAACAATTCCAAATATGAGAGTCATTCAAAAATACGCTGTAAAATTAGGTGGTGGAACTAACCATCGATTTAACCTTAGCGATGAATTTTTAATCAAAGATAATCATATAGCTTCATCAGATATAAAAAATTTAGTTTCTACTGCTATAAAAAATAAACAAGGAAGAAAAATCACAGTTGAAGTCGATAATTTAAAACAATTAAAAACTATTTTGGGTCTAAAATTTAATACAGTAATATTTGACAATATGTCTATTAGAAATTTGAAAACTGGAGTTAAAATTGCTAAAAAATACTACGAAACTGAGGCATCTGGTAATATCAATTTAAAAACTGTGAAATCTGTTGCAATAACTGGTGTTGATAGAATCTCAGTTGGTAGTATTACTCATAGTGCTACAGCTGTTGATCTTAAACTAGAAATCTAAGATACAAATTTAGAAAGATCTGGTTTAAAATATTTTGGGCCTTTCATTACTTTTCCTGCATCATTATATATTGGCTCCCCATTTTCACCTAATTTACTCATATTTGAATTTTGTACTTCATCAAAACATTTATCTAAATCAATTCCAAATGCATGACCCGCCCCATACGTTACATACAAAATATCTGTAAGTGCGTCAGCTACTTCTAATAAATCATTGTTTTTAATTGCTTCTGTAAGCTCTTCTAATTCCTCTTTAATTAGCTCTATTCTTAATTTATTAATTTTATCAGTGCTGAGTGATGGTGAAGTTTTGACTTCTTGGCCAAATGTTTTCATAAAAGTTCCAACTTTGCTAAAATTCGACATATTGCTCCTATAAGTTTTTTAAATTTTAATGTATGTTAATAATTATTTATTACTGACAAAATAATCAATGAAATTAAGAAAAGAATTCGACAGTATTGGAGTTGTAAATGTCCCAAATGATAAATATTGGGGTGCATCTACACAAAGGTCTAATAAATTTTTTAATATTGGAAAAATACTAGTTAATAATTCCATAATTAAGTCTATTGCAATTATCAAAAGATCAGCTGCTATAGTTCATGAAAAAGATAAATTAATAAATAACAAAATCTCTAAAGCAATCATGAAAGCATCAGATGAGGTAATCAAAGGAAAATTAGATGAGAATTTTCCTTTAAAGGTTTGGCAAACAGGATCAGGAACTCAAACAAATATGAATGTAAATGAAGTAATTGCGAATAGAGCTATTGAAATTTTGGGTGGTAAAAAAGGAACTAAAAAACCAGTTCACCCTAACGATCATGTAAATAAATCTCAATCAACAAATGATGTTTTTCCAACAGCAATGCATATTTCTGTGGCTGAAGAAACTTTAAAAAAATTACTTCCGAATTTAAAAATTTTAGAAAAAGAAATAAAAAAGAAGTCTAATGAATTTAAAAATATAGTTAAAATTGGTAGAACTCATCTTCAAGATGCAACACCACTTTCTCTTGGACAAGAGTTTTCTGGCTATCACACTCAGATTAAAAAAAGTATTGAAAGAATTGAATATGCTTTAAAAGAAATATTATTTCTTGCTCAAGGTGGTACAGCTGTTGGTACTGGAATAAATTCAAAAAAAAATTTTGATAAAAAAATTATTAAAGAAATCGCTAAATTTACCAAAATAAAATTTAGACCAGCTCCAAATAAATTTGCTGAACTAGCCGCTCATGATGCAATCGTAAATTTTTCAGGCACATTAAATACTTGTGCTGTAGCTTTAATGAAAATATCTAATGATATACGATTCTTAGGTTCTGGACCTAGAGCCGGATATGGAGAATTAATTCTACCTGAAAATGAACCAGGCTCTTCAATTATGCCAGGGAAAGTTAACCCAACTCAATGTGAAGCTGTTACTATGGTTTGTGTTAAAGTAATTGGTAATCACAATGGTATAACTATGGCAGGATCTCATGGACATTTTGAGTTAAATGTTTTTAAACCTCTTATTGCTCATAATATTTTACAATCAATAGATTTATTAGCTGATAGTAGTAAAAATTTTGCTTTTTATTGTGTGAAGGGAATAAAAGCTAATAAGAAAAAAATTCAAGAACATTTAGATAATTCTTTAATGCTCGTGACAGCATTGGCGCCACATATTGGTTATGATAATGCTGCAAAAATTGCAAAAACAGCTTTAAAAAATAATACTACTTTAAAACACGAGACATTAAAAACAGGATTAATTAACGAAAAAGATTATGTAAAAATTGTTGATCCTAAAAAAATGATTTACCCTGCATAACTTTTAATTGCATCGTTCAATAGATTTTTAAAATAAATTTTATTCTGCAAATTATCATCTCTAAGATAAATATTATTTAGATGTTTA
>CABXRX010000018.1 GCA_902514745.1 uncultured Pelagibacteraceae bacterium
TAGTTGAAAATCCGGTTTACAAACCTTTTAGATATCCATGGTGTTACGATGCATGGTTAACTCAACAAAGAATTCATTGGTTACCAGAAGAAGTACCTCTAGGTGATGATGTAAGAGACTGGCAAAAAAATTTATCTCAATCCGAAAAAAATTTATTAACACAAATCTTTAGATTTTTTACACAAGCAGATGTTGAGGTTAATAATTGTTATTTAAGACACTACACTACGGTTTTCAAACCAACAGAAGTGTTAATGATGATGACAGCTTTTGCAGCAATGGAAACTGTTCATGTCGCAGCTTACTCTCATCTTTTGGATACTATAGGAATGCCTGAGTCAGAATATTCTGCTTTCATGAAATATAAAGAAATGAAAGATAAGTATGATTACATGCAGGATTTTAATGTAAATTCAAAAGAAGATATTGCTAAAACAGTTGCAGTGTTTAGCGCTTTCACTGAAGGTCTACAGTTATTTGCTAGTTTTGCAATTCTTTTAAATTTTCCAAGACATAATAAGATGAAAGGAATGGGCCAAATTGTTACTTGGTCTGTAAGAGATGAAACTTTGCACTGTAATTCTATGATAAGAATATTTAAAGAATTTATCAGTGAAAATCCTGAGATCTGGACACCTAAATTAAAAAAAGAACTTTATGAAGCTTGTAGAACTATTATTGCTCATGAAGATGCTTTTATTGATTTAGCTTTTGAAATGGGTCCTATGGAAGGTTTAACTGCTCAAGAAGTAAAAGATTACATAAGATTTATTGGGAATAGAAGACTTACTCAATTAGGTTTAGAACCAATTTATGACATCGATAAAAATCCACTTGGATGGTTAGATACAATGCTTAATGCTGTAGAACATATGAACTTCTTTGAAGGTAGAGCTACAGAATATTCTAAAGCATCAACCCAAGGTACTTGGGCAGAAGCGTTTAATTAATATTAAATACGTTTCTCAAAAAAATTATCTCGATGAGTTTAGATAGCAATTTCTATAAAAATAGAAGATCTGTTTTAGCTAGAAAAATGTCATCTGAACCAATCAAAGATGCAGATCTAAAGACAATATTGGAAGCTGGTATAAGAGTCCCAGATCATGGTGCTCTAAACCCCTGGAGAGTAATTGTCATAAATAAAGAAAAACAAAAAATTATTGATGAACAAATTATTTTACCAGAATATAAAAAAGAAAATCCAAACTCTAATGAGCATAATTTAAAAATAGAGGCAAATCGCCTTCAAAGGGCTTCCATTGTTTTAGCAGTGTTATCGACACCAGTAGAACATCCAAAAATTCCTAATTGGGAAATGGTCCTATCCTCAGGTGCGGTTTGTATGAATCTTTTATCCTGTGCTCAATCTTTAGGTTATGCCGCTCAATGGTTAACCGAATGGTATGCGTATAATAATAAAATGCTAGAATATTTGGGTGGAAGATTAAATATTGATAAAATATCTGGATTTATTTACATAGGTCATAAAATTGAAGAACCTAACGAGCGAAGAAGACCTGACCCAGAAAAAGTAATTTCTTATTTATGATAGAGCAAGCAAGTCTTTATCTTACAAGTATTATTTTAGGAATAATGGTATTTTTTTCTTTTGTTGTAGCTCCTGTTACTTTCACAACTTTAAATGAGGAAAATGCAAGAAAGTTTATTAGAAAAATATTTCCTTATTATTACTTATTTAATTTAATAATTAGCTTTTTAATAATACTCTCTTTTATAATTATTAAAAAATTTTCAATTGAATTTTATTTAATATCATTAATTGCATTTTTATTTGTAATTTCAAATTATGTGTTAATGCCATTGATAAACAAATATAGAGATTCCAATCAAGATAATAAATTCAAATATTCTCATTTTACCTCAGTAGTAATTAATTTTATTCAAATGATTATTTTAATAATTTTATTAATTTAGATAAAAATTATCTATAATATAAATATTTAAGATAATATTTATTTAAAAATTGTGAAATATAAAAAATATTATAGAAAAACAAGTTTGAAGCAAAAAGGCGTTGGTGATTTTTTTTTAAATGAAGTTTTAAAAAAGAAACCTAAGTATTTTCTTGAAATAGGAGTTTTTCATGGTGTAACTGCAAGAAATGTTTGTGAGCTTTTGTTTAACTTACATGGAAAGAATTTTAATTATATTGGTTTAGATTTATTTGAAGAAAGTAATGAAAGCAAAGATGAAGTAATCCCAAATACTAATTTTTCATCCAATCCAATAAAGCAATTTTATTACAAATATATTAAAAGACAAAATCCTTACAGTTTAGAAGCTGTAGAAGAATTATTAGACAAATTTAAAAATAATATTCATTTGATTAAAGGAAACTCTAATAAGATTTTAAATAAAATAGATATGTCAAAAATTGATTATGTTTTTTTGGATGGGGGGCATGAATATAACACTGTACTAAATGATCTTAATTGTTGTTCTGAGGTAATCAAAAATAATGGAACAGTTTTATGTGATGATTATGATCTACAACAAGCTCCAGGTGTGAAGAAAGCAATAGATGAATTTGTTAAAAAAAATAATTTTAGTTGTTCAATTATATGTAATGGCAGATTTGCTAAGATAGAAAATTAAAATTATCTATAATTTAATTCCATTACTTTTCTATGTTTGCTACCTTTATACTTAGCAAGTGGTCTTATAAGTTTATTAGCTGCGTGTTGCTCCATTATATGAGCGGACCATCCTGTAATTCGAGAGATTACGAATATAGGTGTAAAGAAATCAGTGTCAAAACCCATTAGATGATAAGTGGGACCAGTTGGATAGTCCACATTAGGATGAATATTTTTTTTCTTAATCATTACTCTTTCAACTATGTCATAGATTTTTTCAAAAGTTTTATCCTTTTTAATTTTGGCAACTTTTCCAAAATATTCTCTCATAGTAGGAACTCTAGAGTCTCCAGATTTATAAACTCTATGACCAAAGCCCATAACCACATCTTTATTTTTGAGCGCATTATTAATCCACTTGAGTGCATTTTCTGGTTTTTTAATTTTTCTCATCATGTGCATCACTTCTTCATTTGCACCACCGTGAAGAGGACCTTTTAAACTTGCTATAGCTCCAGTTATAGCTCCGTGAATATCAGATAGGCTACTCGTAATAGTTCTTGCAGTAAAAGTTGAAACATTAAAACTATGTTCAGCATATAAAATCAAAGATACGTCAAATGCTTTCACAATTTCTTTTTGAGGAACTTTTCCAAAACACATATAAAAAAAGTTTTCAGCAAAAGTTAATTCTTTCTTAGGTTTTATGATTTTTTTACCACTTCTAATTCTATAAAATGCTGCAAGAGCAGTAGGAGTTTTAGCAAAAATTCTCAAAGCTTTTCTCATATTAGCCTCTGGTGAAGAGTCTGAGGTTTCTTTATCTTCTAAACCCATAACACTAACAGCCGTTCTTGCGACATCCATAGGATGAGATTTTTTTGGCATATGTTTAATTATCTCATATAAATTTTTTGACAGTTCTCTGTTGTTTTTTTCCTCTTTTTCGAATTGTTTTAATTGAATTGAGTTTGGAAGATCTTTATTTAAAATTAAGTAAGCAACTTCTTCAAATCTACAATATTCACATAAATCTTGTGCAGCATAACCCCTGTATGTTAAAGAGTTAATTTCAGGCATTACTTTTGAAACTTCTGTTTCGTCAACTACTATTCCTAATAAACCTTTTTTAATTTCTTCACTCATTATTCATGTCCTTCCGAACTAAAGTTATAAATTTTTTCATCAAGTGAGTTGTATTTTTCGTACTCAACTAACTCATAAAGTCTTTTTCTAGTTTGCATTTTATCAATAATATTGTTTTGATGTCCATTCGCATAAATGTCTCTTAATCCATCCTCTACATTTTTCATGGCTAATCTCTGCGTAGTGACTGGATAAATCACTATATTGTATCCAAAATTCTCTAATTCTTTGTAGTTAAAAAGTTTTGATTTACCAAATTCAGTCATATTGGCTAATAAATAACAAGGAAGCTCCTTTCTTACTTTTTCAAAATCTTTTTCATCTTGCAGCGCTTCTGGAAAGATTATTTCAGCACCAGCTTCAATATATGCTTTGCATCTATCAATCATTTTATCAATACCCTCAACACCCTTAGCATCAGATCTTGCAATTATTTTAAAATTACTATCTTTTTTAGCTGAAACACATTGTTTGATTTTATCTACCATTGCCTCTGTTGAAATTAATTCCTTATTGTCAAGATGACCACATCTCTTCCTTTCTATTTGATCTTCTAAATGAACAGCAGCAACTCCAAATTCCTCAAAAGTTTCAATAGTTTCTTTGCAAGATTTAAATCCCGTATCTATATCTACAATAGTTGGTAAATTTGTAACTCTTGAAATTAAATAAGATCTAGTACTAACATCTTGTAATGTTGTTAAGCCAATGTCTGGGAAGCCAAGATCGTTAGCCATAACACCACCTGATATATAAACAGCGTCATAGCCAATTTCTTCAATTAGTTTTGCTGTCAACGGATTATAGGCGCCTGGCACTCTCAATATCTTATTTGAATTTAATTTTTCAACAAAATCTATTCTTTTTTGACTTGGTTCCTTGTCAACAAAATGCACTAAAATATTCCTTTTTTTAAATTTCTTTTGAGATTACTTTTTTTAATCTCTATATTTAACTTGGTTAATTGACCTGATTTTAATTTTTTCAAATTTTGAACTACTTTTAAGAAACGATCACTTTCTTTTTTGTTGAGAATACCATTTGTTAAAGTTAAGAACTTGTTAATATAATTTTGTCTTTTAAAAGGTCTGGCTCCATATGGGTGCGCATCAGCTCTATCAAGTTGTTCGCTAATTTTTTTACCATTTTTTAAAGTAACAACTACTTTGGCACCAAATGATTTTTTCATTGGATCAGGATCGTGATATTTTCTTGTCCACTTTTTATCCTCGTAAGTAGTTATTGATTTCCAAATTTTAATAGTGCTTTTCTTATTTGCTCTTGATTTTGTGTATGATTTAACATGATGCCAATCTCCATCTTCTAATGCTACTGCAAAAATATACATAATGGAGTGATCAAGTGTCTCTCTGCTTGCGTTCGGGTCCATTTTTTGAGGATCATTTGCACCAGTTCCAATTACATAATGAGTGTGATGACTTGTAAAAATATCAATTTTTTTAATTAAGTTTAAATTAGGTATTTTAGTTTTTAGTTTTTTAGCTAAATCAATTAACGCTTGTGACTGATACTCAGCTGAATATTCTTTAGTATAAGTTTCAAGAATTGCTTTTTTAGCTTCTCCTTTTTTAGGGAGAGGAACCTTATATTTAGCTTTTTTCCCATCTAATATTCTTGCAATAACACTATCTTCACCTTCGTAAATTGGACTAGGTGCACCTTCGCCACGCATAACTCTGTCTACAGCTTCAATTGCAAGTTTTCCAGCATGAGCTGGAGCGTATGCTTTCCAACTTGAAATTTCACCTTTTCTAGATTGTCTGGTTGAAACAGTAGTATGAAGAGCTTGTTGAACTGCTTGATAAATTGTTTCAGTATTAAGTTTCAGCATCGAACCTAGACCTGCAGCAACACTTGGTCCTAAATGAGCTATATGATCTACTTTATGTTTATGTAAGCATATTCCTTTTACTAAATTTACTTGAACTTCGTATGCTGTAATAATTCCACGTAATAAATCTAAACCACCGAGTTTATTTTGTTGAGCAACAGCTAAAAGTGGAGGAATATTATCTCCAGGGTGACTGTAGTCAGCAGCTAAAAATGTATCATGGAAATCAAGCTCTCTAACAGCAGTACCATTTGACCATGCAGCCCATTCACAATCAAATTTAAGTTTTGAGTTTACACCAAACAAAGTTGCACCATTTTTTCGAGAATGTATTAATGCCATTTCTCTTGATGAAATTACAGGTTTTCTGTTTAATGAAGCTATAGCTACTGAGGCATTGTCAATAATTCTATTGATCACCATTTCCGCAGCATCTTTATTTAGTTTTGCATTATCACTAGCAATTTCAGCTATCTTCCAAGCTAATTGCTTTTTTTTTGGAAGGTTGATTTTAGATGGGTAAACCTTAACAGTATGTAATAACAAAATAACTCCTTAATAGAGATTTTGTTTTAATAGTTAAAAAAAATTAATCAATATTAAAGATATTTCGTTATAATTTTTTCAATACCAATAAAGTCTTTTATAAGGTGATTATGATATATTTCGGTTGTTTTTTTTTCAGTATATCCATTTTCTAACAGAATAACTGGTATCTCAGCAGCTTTGGCAGCATTTGCATCTGTTTCACTGTCACCAATCATTATAGCTTTTTTTACATCGCCATCTAATATTTCAACTACATTTGTGAGATGTCTTGGATCTGGTTTACAATAATCAAAAGTATCTGATCCAGCAACGTATTCAAAAAAATCATAAATACCAATTTTTTTTAAAAGATCATTTGAAAGATGCTCTTGTTTATTTGTACATACAGCCATGGAAATATTTTGTTCTTTACACCAAATTAAAAAATCTTTAACTCCCGCTATTAAAGTACTCTCATTAACAATATTTTTACCATAAAAGTTTACAAACTCTTTAACCATTTCGTCTTTAATCTTTTCATCTAAAACTTTACTAAATTCTTTTTTTGCTTGTCCCCATATAGACCTACCAATTAATGCTCCTGCTCCTTTGCCAACAAGATTTCTAATATCTTCAGTTGATTTAGTAGGATAACCAAATTTTCTCATTACATGATTGTGAGCTAACATTAAATCTGGCGCTGTATCTACTAGAGTTCCATCTAAATCAAATAAAACTGTGAATTTCTGCTTCATTTTTAAAAGTTTTTTAAAGAAATATTATGTGAATTAATTAAGACATATTCTTAATATAAAGCATTTTAAAATGAAAGAATTAAATTTACAAAAAATTCAAGATAAACTTAGAAATAAATTTTTGAATAACGGTGTTCAAATGATTGCTCCTGAAACAATTTTTTTTTCAAATGATACTAAAATTGGAAAAAATGTAACCATTGAACCATATGTTGTTATAGGTAATAATGTAAAAATTGGAAATAACGTAATAATAAAATCATTCTCACATTTAGAGTCTTGTAAAATAGAAAATAATGTTGAAATTGGACCTTACGCAAGAATAAGACCCAATACCATTTTAAAAGAGGGATCTAAAATAGGTAATTTTGTTGAAGTTAAAAAAAGTATTGTTGGAAAGAAATCAAAGGTGAACCATTTATCCTATATTGGAGATAGTGAAATTGGTAAATCTGTAAATATTGGAGCTGGAACAATTACGTGCAATTATGATGGTGTAAAAAAAAATAAGACCAAAATTAAAGATAAAGTTTTTATTGGATCGAATTCATCTTTAGTGGCTCCTTTAATTATAGAGCAAGGAAGTGTGGTAGGAGCTGGCTCAGTAATTACTAAAAGAGTTAAAAAGAAATCATTAGCTCTTACAAGATCATCGCAAATTGAAGTAAAACATTATAAAAAAAAATAATATATGTGTGGAATAATAGGAATATCCAGTAATAAATCAGTATCAAGTAGTATAATTAATTCTCTTAAAAAATTAGAGTACAGAGGATATGACTCAGCTGGTATTGCAACTTTATCATCCGGTTTTATCAACGAAGTTAAATCCGAAGGTAGAGTAGAAAATTTAGAAAAAAATTTTGATTTAAAAAGTCTTTCTGGGAACATAGGTATTGGTCATGTCAGATGGGCAACTCATGGAGTTCCAAATACCATCAATGCTCACCCACATTCATCAGAAAATGTCTCTGTAGTTCATAATGGAATAATAGAAAATTCAACATTATTAAAAAAATATTTATTAAAAAATGGTCATAAATTTAAATCTCAAACTGATACCGAAGTAATTGTTCATTTGATCACAGAAAACTTGAAAACATCAGAATTACAAGAAGCTATTACAAAAACTTTAAAACAACTTCATGGTAGTTTTGCTTTAGGAATTATTTTTAAAGACTTGCCCGATTTAATAATTGGTGCAAGAAGAGGATCTCCTTTAGCTGTTGGATATGGTCCTAACGAAAATTACCTTGGGTCAGATTCTTACGCTCTAAAATCAATGACAAATAAGATAACTTATTTAGACGATGGTGAATTTTGTTTTGTTAAAAAAGATGAGGTTTATTTTTTTAATGAAGATGGAATAAAAATTAACAAAAAAGTTTTAGAACTTTCTTCAGACCAGCAAAATTATGATAAGGGTGAATTTAAACATTTTATGGCTAAAGAAATTGAAGAACAGCCTCAAACTTTGAAAACTGGTATTAAAGAATATTTAGATAACATCAATAATGACATTAATATCTATAATTTTCCATGGGCAGTAGATGAAATTAAATCAATAATGCTTATTGGTTGTGGCACAGCTTATCATTCGTGTTTAATGGCTAAATATTGGTTTGAAGAATTGACAACTTTAGATGTTAATATTGATATAGCTTCAGAATTTAGATACAGAAAAAATAGACTTAAGAATGATACTTTATATATTTTTGTATCTCAATCTGGAGAAACTGCTGATACTTACGCTGCTTTAGACTTGTGTAATAAGAATAAAATGAAAACATGTGCTGTAGTAAATGTAATTGAAAGCTCTATTGCAAGAGACTCAAATTTTGTACTACCTATACATTGTGGTCCTGAAATAGGAGTAGCATCAACAAAAGCATTTTTAGGCCAAATACTTGTTTTATATATTTTATCTTTAAAATTATCATCACTAAGAAAAGAAATAGAAAATAATGAATATCAAAAAAAAATTATGGATCTTAAAAATTTACCAAAATTAATTGAAGAAACATTATTAATTGATAATGATGTACAAGCCATTGCATCAACATTTAATGAAGCTAAAGGATCAATGTTTTTAGGAAGAGGCTTTTCTTACGCTATTGCATTAGAAGGTGCTTTAAAACTTAAAGAATTATCTTATGTTCATGCTGAAGGATATCCTGCTGGTGAAATGAAACATGGACCCTTAGCTTTAATAGAGAAGGGAATGCCCGTTGTAGTATTAGCTCCTAGAGACAGCTATTATAAAAAAACAATTTCAAATATGCAGGAAGTAATAGCAAGAGGAGCTAAGGTTTTATTGATTACAAATAAAAGTACAGATGAGGTTGTTTCTGAAAATATTTGGGAAACAATTCAAGTTGAAAATACTAATGATGATTTGCTTCCATTTCTTCTAACTATTCCACTTCAAAAATTAGCATATTATTCAGCGCTTAAAAAAGGTTACGATATAGATAAACCTAGAAATCTGGCGAAATCTGTAACTGTTGAATAATTAATTAAAACTGCTAAAACAATCCTCAGTTGCATATGAGAAATTGGAAAAAAAATAGTTGGAGAAAATATCCTGTAAAACATATTCCCGAATATCCGGATAAAAAAGAATTGGGTATGGTTTTGGATAAAATGAGCAAGTTTCCACCTTTAGTATTTGCTGGTGAGACAAGACATTTAAAAGATCAGCTTGCTGATGTAGTGGATGGAAAAGCTTTTTTACTCCAAGGAGGAGATTGTGCAGAAAGTTTTGCAGAATTTAATCCAGATAATATTAGAGACACGTTTAAACTAATGTTGCAAATGTCTTTAGTTTTAACTTATTCAGCATCTTTACCGGTTGTAAAGGTAGGAAGAATCGCTGGTCAATTTTCAAAACCTAGAAGTTCGCCTGTAGAAACTAAAGATGGAGTAGAATTACCTAGCTACTTAGGAGACAATATTAATGGTATGGAATTTACTGAAAAAGCTAGAGTTCCAGATCCCAAAAGATTATTTAAAGCTTACTCTCAATCAGCAGCAACATTAAATCTTATTAGAGCTTTTTGCCATGGTGGTTTTGCAGATTTACAAAATGTTCATACTTGGAATCTTGGATTTATAAAAAATAGTCCTGAATTAAAAAGATTTAAAGAATTAGAGGATAGAATTGCTGACGCCTTAGCATTTATGCAAGCTTGTGGAATTAATTCAGATTTTAATAGAAGATTAAAAACTGTAAATTTTTGGACTTCACACGAAGCTTTATTGCTGCCATTTGAAGAAACTATGACACGTACAGATTCTACTACGGGTGAAAATCACGATACATCAGCACACTTCGTTTGGATTGGAGATAGAACTAGACAATTAGATGGAGGTCACGTTGAATTTTGCAGAGGAATAGAAAATCCAATTGGTATAAAGTGCGGACCCACATTGAAAGCAGAGGATTTAATTAACCTTTGTAATAAAATTAATCCACAAAATGAAAAAGGTAAGATTACTCTAATTTCTAGATTTGGGGCTGATAATGTTTCTAAATATTTACCAAAATTAATTAGAGCTATTAAAAAGGAGGGTTTAAATGTTGTTTGGTCATGCGATCCATGTCATGGAAATACAATTCAAGCAGCCACAGGATTTAAGACAAGACCATTTAATAGTGTACTTAAAGAAGTTAAAAATGTATTCGCTTGTCACCTTAGTGAAGGCAGCTATGCAGGTGGACTTCATATAGAACTTACTGGTCAAAATGTAACTGAGTGTATTGGTGGTGCTCAAAAAATATCAGAAAAAGATTTATCTTCTAGATATCACACGCACTGCGATCCGAGACTTAACGCAAATCAAGCTTTAGAACTAGCTTTTTTAATCTCTGATGAGATTAAAAAGAATAGCTCATATTCTAAAAATGCAGATAGAGCGGCATCTTAAAACATTGTAAAAGATCCCTACTAATAATATTTTAAAATTATGAACGCTTCAGAAAAAGTAAAATTTATATCTAATTGGATAAAAGATTATGCAAATAATATGCCAAGTAAAGCACAATCATTAGTTATTGGAATTTCTGGAGGAATAGACTCTTCTGTTTCAAGCACTTTAAGTGCAATGACTGGATTAAAAACAATTATTTTATCAATGCCAATTAAACAAAAATCACAACAACATGATCTAAGTTTAAAACATCAAGAATGGCTGGTTAACAAATTTAAAAATGTTGAAGCTCATACAATTGATTTAGATAATTTATTTGAAGCTTTTTCTTCTAGCTTGTCAAAATTTGATAACGAACACGGTATGGCAAATTCAAGAGCTAGATTACGAATGACCACTCTTTATCAGGTAGCAGCTGCAAATAAAGGTATTGTAGTAGGTACAGGGAATAAAGTAGAGGATTTTGGGGTTGGATTTTATACAAAATATGGTGACGGTGGTGTTGATATATCTCCAATAGCTGATTGCAATAAAACAGAGGTTTGGGAAATTGGAAAAGAGCTAGGTATTTTAAAAGAAATCATTGAAGCAGCTCCAACAGATGGTTTGTGGGACGATGGTCGAACAGACGAAGGTCAACTGGGTTTAAAATATCATGAATTGGAAGAAGCTATGGATAATCCTAGTTCCGATAATAGAGCTAAGTACGAAACTATAAGAAAACAAAATTTGCATAAAATGGAGCCTATTCCAGTATGCAAAATTCCAAATTAATCAAATAGATTCACAAATCTATAAATTAAGTATATTTCTAAAATTATGAATAAAGATATTTTTTTAACAAATAATCTAAGCAACAAAAAAGAAAAATTTGTTCCTACAGATAAAAAAAATATAGGTATGTATGTTTGTGGTCCAACTGTTTATGATGATCCTCACATAGGTAATGCTAGACCAGTAGTGATCTTTGATATTCTTTTTAAAATACTTAAAAGTAAATATTCAGTAGTTACTTACGTCAGAAATATTACAGATGTTGATGATAAAATAATCAAAGCATCAAATGAAAAAAAAATATCTATTTCAGATTTAACACAAGCTGTAATCAAGAGCTTTAGTGAAGATTGTAATTATTTAAACTGTGAAATTCCAACTCAACAACCTAAAGCGACAGAGCACATCGATTTAATGATCGAGATGATTTCTGGATTAATTAAAAAAGGATTTGCCTATGAAAGTAACAAGCATGTTTATTTTGAAGTAAAAAAATTTAATGATTATGGACAATTATCCAATAAAAAGTTAGAGGAATTAATTGCTGGATCTAGGATTGAAGTAAGTGAAAATAAAAAGAACTCAGAAGATTTCGTACTATGGAAACCTTCTTTAGAAAATGAACCATCATGGGACTCACCATGGGGCAAAGGTAGGCCTGGTTGGCATTTAGAATGCTCAGCAATGTCAAAGAAATTTCTAGGGAATGAATTTGATATACATGGTGGAGGGATAGATTTAATTTTTCCACATCATGAAAATGAAATTGCTCAATCAAGATGTGCAAATGACACTAAGGTCTTTGCTAATTATTGGCTACATAATGCTTTTATTACTATGTCGAATGAAAAAATGGCAAAATCTCAGGGAAATATTTTAAAGATAAAAGATTTTAGAGGAAAAGTTAGTGGTCAAGTATTAAGATTAGCTTTGATTAGCGCTCATTATAAACAACCATTGGATTGGAATGATAAATTATTAGAAGAATGTCAAAATACCATTGATAAATGGTACAATGTTTATTTACCTTCCAACGAAGATATAGATGATGAAATTATTAAACCATTGTATGACGATATTAATACACCTGGTTATATTGCAAATTTGCATAGGCTTTATGACAAAGCTTACAAGGGAAATGATGAAGATAAACAAGTATTTAATTCAGCTTGTAATTTTATCGGCTTGCTTCAAGAAACAAAAGAAGAGTGGTTAAATCATAAAAAAGGAAAAGTAGATATTTCAGAAAAAGAAATTGAAAATAAAATAAATCTTAGAAATAAAGCTAGAGCAGATAAAAATTATAAAGAAGCTGACAATATTCGAGACTACCTTTTAGACAAAGGTGTTTTAATCGAAGATAAAGATGGTAAAACAATCTGGAAATTTAAATGAGTAAGGAAAAGCTATATATTTTTGACACCACATTAAGAGATGGTGCGCAAACACAAGGTGTTGATTTTTCAATTGATGATAAAGAGAAAATATCTAATTCACTAGATACACTAGGTGTGGATTATATTGAAGGGGGATGGCCAGGTGCCAATCCAACAGATACTGAATTTTTTAATAAAGATCATGGTTTTAAAAACGCAAAACTTACAGCTTTTGGAATGACCAAAAAGTCAGAGCACAGTGCTGAAAATGATCCAATGTTAGCGTCATTAATTAATTCTAAAAGTTCTTCCGTTTGTCTGTTTGGTAAGTCTTGGGATTTTCAAGTAGACGTAGCACTTGGAATTACTAATGAAGAAAATTTAGAAAATATTAGCGAAAGCACAAAACATATAGTTGCCTCAGGTAAAGAATTTATGTTTGATGCTGAGCATTTTTTTGATGGTTATAAGTCTAACCCAGATTATGCACTAAAATGCATTAAAGCTGCTTACGATCACGGCGCAAGATGGATTGTTTTATGCGATACAAATGGCGGAACTCTTCCCTATGAAGTATCAAAAATTGTATCCGAGGTTACGAATCATATTCCAGGAGTAAATTTAGGTATTCATGCTCATAATGATACAGAGAATGCTGTAGCGAATAGTCTAGCGGCTGTTCAAGCTGGAGTAAGGCAAATTCAGGGTACTATAAATGGACTAGGAGAGAGGTGTGGTAATGCAAATCTTATGTCTTTAATTCCATCATTATTTTTAAAGAAAGATTTTAGTGAAAAATTTGAACTCAATATTAAACGTGAAAATTTAAAAAACTTAACACAATGCTCAAGATTGCTGGATGAATTATTAAACAGAAAACCTAACAAGCATTTACCTTATGTTGGAGCTTCTGCTTTTTC
>CABXRX010000019.1 GCA_902514745.1 uncultured Pelagibacteraceae bacterium
AAAATTTATTAATACATATTCAAAATAATAATTTAAAAAAATTAGATTTTATAACTAATGGAGATGATTATCAGATTTTATTTACTGCTGGTGTTGACAAATCAAGAATCATTAAAAATATCTCAAAAAAACTAGGTATTAAAATATCTAAAATTGGTAAAATTTTCTCATCTAACGAAAAATCTATTATTATTAATCAAAAAGGTCAGCATTTACTGGTCAAAAACAAAGGTTATAAGCACCAGTTTTAAAAGTTAATTATTGTCTTTTTTAGCTTTTTTTGTATTGTCCGGGCTTAAAATTTAACAACCAACAACCTTAAGGTTTATATGAGCGAAACAATAGAGACAATTTTATTATACACAATCGGAGCAGGTTTATTATCCATAGTTTATGGATTTTTCACTGGAAAAAATATTTTAAATCAGAGTGCAGGCAATGCAAAGATGCAAGATATAGCTTCTGCAATCCAAATTGGTGCTAAGGCCTATCTAGCAAGACAATATAAAACAATAGCTATTGTTGGTGTAGTTGTTTTAGTAATTGTAAGCATTGCTTTTAGTCCTTTGGTTGGTTTAGGTTACTTGGTTGGGGCTGCACTATCGGGTATTGCTGGATATGTTGGTATGTTAGTTTCTGTTGAAGCTAATGTTAGAACTGCAGAAGCTTCTAGAAAAGGACTAGCTCAAGGTTTATCTGTTGCTTTTAAATCAGGTGCTGTAACTGGTATGCTAGTTGCTGGTTTAGCTTTGTTAGCTATAGCTGTTTATTATTATTATTTATTAAAATTTAATATTGATGAAAGAGAAATAGTAAATGCACTTGTTGCATTAGGTTTTGGTGCTTCTCTAATATCAATTTTTGCAAGACTAGGAGGTGGTATATTTACTAAAGGTGCTGATGTTGGTGCCGATTTAGTTGGTAAAGTTGAAGCTGGAATTCCAGAAGATGATCCAAGAAATCCTGCTGTTATTGCTGATAACGTTGGTGATAATGTGGGTGATTGTGCTGGTATGGCTGCAGATTTATTTGAAACTTACGCTGTTACTATTGTTGCAACAATGGTTTTATCATCAATTTTCTTTCAAGGTGATATGAGTATGATGATTTACCCTCTTACAATTGGTGGTGCTTGTATTTTAACTTCAATTTTAGGAACATTTTTTGTTAAGTTAGGTAATGATAAAAATGTAATGAATGCTTTATATAAAGGTTTTGTTGTTTCAGCAGTTGCTTCAATTGCTATTTTATATCCAGTAACTGATCACGTCATTGGCTTTGCTACAGATTATAATGTTAATGGTAAGAGTTTTAATGGAATGAGTTTGTACTACTGTGGAATAATTGGACTAGTAATTACAGGATTATTAATTTGGATCACTGAATATTATACTGGTACAAGTTATAGACCTGTAAAATCTGTTGCTGCTTCTTCAACAACTGGTCATGGTACTAATGTTATTCAAGGATTAGCTGTTTCTATGGAAGCTACCGCTGTACCTGCGCTAATTATTGTAGCTGGTATTTTGACTACAAATTCTATTGCTGGACTTTACGGTATAGCAATAGCAGTAACTACTATGCTTGCCTTAGCTGGTATGGTTGTAGCACTCGATGCTTACGGGCCAGTTACTGATAATGCAGGTGGTATTGCTGAAATGTCTAACTTAGATAAAAAAGTAAGAAAAACTACTGACGCTCTTGATGCAGTTGGAAACACGACAAAAGCAGTAACTAAAGGTTATGCCATAGGATCTGCAGGATTAGGAGCTTTAGTTTTATTTGCGGCCTACGTTGAAGATATTAAGCATTTTTCAAATGTAGCTGGTTCTAAATTAGAGGGTATAGTTGTTACTTTTGACTTATCTAATCCATACGTTGTTGTTGGTTTGTTAATTGGTGGAATGTTACCATACTTATTTGGTTCAATGGGAATGCAAGCAGTTGGAAGAGCAGGTGGTGCTGTTGTAATTGAAGTGAGAAGACAATTTAAAAAATTTCCTGGAATCATGAAGAGAAAACAAAAACCAGATTATGCAAAATTAGTTGATCTTTTAACAGTAGCAGCAATTAAAGAGATGATTATACCATCTTTATTACCTGTTTTATCTCCAGTTGTTCTTTATTTTATAATTCTTTCTATAGGTGGACAAGTTGCTGCTCTAGCAGCTGTTGGAGCTATGTTATTAGGAGTAATTATTACAGGTTTATTTGTTGCTGTTTCAATGACAGCAGGAGGTGGAGCTTGGGATAATGCTAAAAAATATATTGAAGATGGAAATCATGGCGGCAAAGGTTCTGAAGCCCACAAAGCAGCTGTAACTGGTGATACTGTTGGAGATCCTTATAAAGATACTGCAGGCCCAGCAGTAAATCCTATGATAAAAATCACGAATATTGTAGCTTTACTTCTGTTAGCGGTTATCGCTGGTTAATTTTTTTTTGATTTTCGATCCTCTTATTAAGAGGGTCGTTAATCTTTTGCCTGATACTAGACATAAAATTATAAATAAAATTGTCTTTTTTAAACCCTGTCTCAGTAGTAGCTTTTACAACTTTCAGGTTATTCATATTATCTTTATTATAAAAATCTTTTTTCTTTAATATTCCATAATTATCAATTTCTAAAACTAATACATTATTTTTATATATCTTCATTTTTCCTAAATTAGATAATTTAGATTGTGTTTGTTTTCTCTCAATATATATCCAGACATCGTTATCAAATTTACTTTTTGTAGAAGGATTTCCTAAAATTTTCATTATATCATTTTTGTTAGTTTTATTAACTACAAGTGATAATTGTTTTTTTTCTAAAAAAGGTACACCATGATGTTTAACAACTTTTTGAAAAGCACAATTTGAAACTATTAATGAGAGAAAAATTATATATAATATTTTTATCATGAATAAAAATTATCTTTATATCTATAACAATTTGATTAATTTCACTAGAAATAAAGACCTATATAAATTCTTAGATCGTGAAGATAACTTTTCAGATCGTTTAAGCTTATTTTTATTACATTTTGCTTTCTTTTTAAAAAATTTTAAAAATGAGGAAAATAAGATTATTTTACAAAAAATTTATGATTTTAACTTCAGACAACTTGAGCTTAGTATTAGAGAAATTGGTTATGGAGACCAATCAATTAATAAAAAAATGAAAGATTATATAAATTTATTTCATTCAATGGTTTCAGAAATACATTTTTGGAATAGTTTAACTAGAACACAAAAACTTGAAAAGTTTTCAATTTTTTTAACTGATTTCAATAAAATTGATCATTTGCTTGATTATTTTGAGTTATTTGATGAAAATTTATCAAAAAAAACTTTGAATTCTTATTTAAAAAGTGTAAGTAACCCATAATCATGGCTGTACCAAAACGTAAACAAACCCCATCAAGAACTGGAATGAGAAGGGCTCAGACAATGAAATATTCAACAAAAAACATTGTTGAGGATAAAAAATCAGGTGAATATAGATTATCTCATCATTTAGATTTAAAAACTGGAATGTACAAGGGTAGACAAGTTTTAGACCCAAAAGAATAATAAAAAATCTATAATGACTCATCTGATTAAAATTGCAGTTGATGCAATGGGAGGTGATAACTCGCCTAATAAGATTATTGATGGCGTGATACTAAACCACAAATTAAATAAAAATATATTTTATAAAATTTTTGGTGACGAAAATAAGATTAAAGATCTTATTAGTAATAAAATTAATAAAGATTTTTTTGAGATTATTCACACTTTAGATGTTGTTAAAAGTACAGATAGTCCTCTTGAGGGTGCTAAAAGAGGTAAAAAAACAAGTATGTGGCTTGCAATAGAAAGTGTAAAAAATAAAGAAACTGATATTGTAGTGTCAGCTGGAAATACAGGTGCGTTGTTAGTTATTTCAAAACTTAATCTTAAGATGATAGAAAATATTGATAAACCTGCGTTATCAGCCTTATGGCCAAATAAAAAAGGTATGAGTGTTGTGTTAGATTTAGGTGCTAATATTGAATGTAGTTCTAAAAATTTATTAGATTTTTCTATAATGGGTGCATCCCTTTACACTTCATTATACCCTGGTGATAAACCTAAAGTAGGATTATTAAATATAGGATCAGAAGAACTTAAAGGAAACGAAATTATTAAAGAAACTTATCAATTTTTAAATGATAAAAAATCTGAAAATTATGATTTTTCTGGTTATATTGAGGGAAATCATTTGATGGATGGAAACGTAAATGTAATTGTTTCAGATGGTTTTACTGGAAATGTGGCATTAAAAACTGCTGAAGGAACAGCTAATTTTATTTCTAGCGAACTTAAAAAAGCTATGACAAATTCTATAATTGGAAAAATTTCATCATTATTAAATATTTCAAATTTAAGAAAATTTAAAAAACGTTTAGATCCAAGACTTTATAATGGTGCTATATTTATTGGCCTAGACTCACCTGTTGTTAAAAGTCATGGTGGCACTGATTATATTGGTTTTGCAAATTCTCTAGATGTTTGTCGTAGAATTGTAAAAGGTAATTTGATAGAAAAGATTAAACATAATATTTAGATTAATGAGAATAAATTTAACTAAAAAAGACTTAGTTAATTTGATTTATATGCAACTAGGTTTTTCAAAACAAATTTCAGAAAACCTTATTGATGATTTCTTATCAACAATTGTATCAAGTATTAAAAAAGAAAAAAAATTGAAATTATCTAAATTTGGAACGTTTACAATTAGACAAAAAAAAACGCGAATAGGAAGAAATCCTAAAACTAAAGAGACTAAAATGATTTCTAGTAGAGATGTTGTTTTGTTCAAACCATCTAAAGAATTTAAAGAATTTATAAATTTAAAGGATAATGGATAAATCTGATAGCGCTTATAAAACAATAGGTGAAGTTGCTAAAATATTAAAATTAAAATCTAACAAAAAAGGTGAACTTCCAACTCATGTTATTAGATTTTGGGAAACGCAATTTAAACAAATTAAACCAAAAATCTTAAATTCAAATAGAAGGTATTATGACGAAAATTGTATTAATCTTCTCAAAAAAGTTAAATTTCTTCTTAAAGAACAGGGTATGACTATTAATGGTGTAAAAAAAATACTTAATGGAGACCATTCTTTAGAACTTGACGAAATGGCAAATAATTCTATAAAAGCTGATAATTTAAGAAATAAATTAGTTAAAATTTCTCAAATTGTAAAAAACTTAAAAAATTTAAAATAAAATGGCAAAAAAAACACATGTAAAAGTTAGACTAGTACCAGAATCAAAGCCTGATAGTCCTTACTTTTACTATGTGAAAAAGCCTGCAGGTGGAGAAAAAGCAAAGGTTAAACTTTCTGCAAAAAAATATAATCCTGCAACAAGAAAACATGAAACTTTCGTGGAAAAAAAACTTCCACCACACAGTAAATAATTATTTTTTTTTGAAATTTCGTCTTTCGTAATCAATATAAGACCAAATCATATTCTTCCATATACGATTAGTGATTTTTGGATCAATTTTAAGTTTTTTAGATTTTCCTCTAATTTTACTTAAAATAAATTTAATTCTTTTTTGGTCTACTATTTCTTTTTTAAATTCCTTTAACTTAAGAACTTCTTTGACAAGAAAAGTTCGATACTTAATTAAGGCTAGAAGTTTATTATCTAACTTATCTAGTTTTGTGCGAATTCCTTCTAATTTTTTTTTATTCTTTGGCGACATTTAATTTATTGGATTAATTAATAATTATTATATTTATCTATATATGTACAGTCAGAATAGTAATTTAAATTTTCAATTAAGGGTTTGGTTACTAAGTCTAATCGGACTAGTTATTCTTATAATTTTAATCGGTGGTTTAACTAGATTAACTGACTCTGGACTATCTATTACGAATTGGGAATTATTTGTCGGTTTTGTTCCACCGTTATCAAATGATAAATGGATTGATTATTTTGATCTTTATAAAACAATCCCAGAATTTAATGAACAAAATTATAATATGACACTGAATGAATTTAAGATAATTTTTTGGTGGGAATGGTTTCATCGTCAATTGGGTAGGTTAATCGGACTATCTGTATTGTTGCCGCTAATATTTTTTTCTTTAAAAAATGGAATTTGGATTTCTAAAAAATATGGATTAATTTTTTTATTGGTTTGTTTTCAGGGTTTTATTGGGTGGTATATGGTATCTAGTGGGTTAGTAGATAGGGTAGATGTAAGCCATTACAGACTTTCACTACACTTAGTGACAGCTTTTGTAATCCTTTCTGTCATATTTTGGCAATTTCTTAAATTAACAAAAATACAATCTCACTATATTTCAATTAATATTAATTTAATAAGATTTTTTCTTTTTTTAATATTTTTACAATTAATAATTGGAGCATTTGTATCAGGTATGGATGCTGGAAAAATTTATAATACTTGGCCTAAGATGGGATTATCATATTTTCCAGACGATAGTAAATTTATTGAATTTTTAAATTTAAACCTTTTTGATAATCCTTCTATAGTTCAATTTATTCATAGAAATTTGGCTTATTTAATCGTAGTTATTTATATTTATATTTTTTTCATTGTTATCAAAGATCGTAATGAAATTTTCAAAAAACCTGTTTTGATTATTGGATTTAGTTTATTTTTACAGGTTGTTTTAGGAATATTTACAATTTTATCTGGAGTAAAAATTATTTACGCTTCTTTACACCAGATAAATTCAATTTTAGTTATTCTTTCAACTCTATATTTTCTATTTTTAGCAAAACATAGAAAAATTAATTAATTTCTATTTGTTGACATATAAATAAAATATCTAGCTAACAGCTTTTAAATTACCTTTTGACGATTTATCTAAAGCTTGATCTAAGTCATCAATAATATCATCAATGTGTTCCAAGCCGATGCACAATCTAACATAACCAGGTGTAACCCCAGCTGCTCTAAGTTCATCTTCTGTTAACTGACTATGAGTAGTGGTTGCTGGATGAATTGCCAAGCTTCTAGCATCACCAATATTAGCAACATGGTAAAACATTTTTAAAGACTCAATAAATTTTTTACCTGCTTCTATACCGCCTGCTAATTCAATACCAACAAGTGCTCCATTTCCATTTTTAAGATATTTCTTTGCTCTACTAGAAATTTCATTATTATGTTCAGTTGCATAGATTACTTTAGATATAGCTTTATGTTTTTTTAGATAATCAACAACTTTTGCGGCATTTTCACAATGTTGTTTCATTCTTAAAGCAACTGTTTCTAATCCTTGAATTACCCCAAAGGCATTATCAGGAGACAAAGCTGATCCTAAATCTCTTAATAAAGTTACTCTAGCTCTTACAGCAAACGAAACATTTGCACCTGTTAATTCAGGCACTGCTTTCCCCCAAACTGCTCCACCATAACTAGCATCTGGTTCATTGAATAAAGGTTGTCTTTCTGGATTTGCTGTCCAATCAAAGTTACCTCCATCAACTAAAGCTCCACCCACAACTGTTCCATGTCCAGCTATATATTTTGTTAGTGAATAAACAACAACTGCTGCACCATGTTCTAGTGGTTTGCAAATTACTGGTGCTGCTGTATTGTCTACAATTAATGGTATGTTATATTTTTTACCAATATCAGAAACTTCTTTAATTGGAAAAACCCTCAAATATGGATTTGGTAAAGTTTCTCCATAAAAAGCTCTTGTCTTTTCATCTATAGCTTTTTCAAAGTTTTTAGGGTCAGAAGGGTCGGCGTATCTAACCTCTATACCAAGTTTACTTAATGTATGTGTAAATAAAGATACTGTCCCACCATAAAGATCTGTTGAACTTACAATGTTATCTCCAGCTTGAGCTACATTCAATATTGAAAAAGTTGATGCTGTTTGTCCTGATGAAACAGTTAAACACGCTAGACCACCATCAAGAGCAGCAAGCCTTTTCTCAAGCACATCATTAGTTGGATTCATTATTCTTGTATAAATGTTACCAAATTCTTTTAGCGCAAATAAGTTTGCTGCGTGTTCAGTACTATCAAACTGATATGATGTAGTCCTATAGATGGGAACAGCAACAGCATTTGTGGAAGGGTCGCTTCTATAATCACCGCCATGTATCGCTAATGTTTCTGGATTATTTCTCTTTGTACTCATTTTTACTCCTTTTTTAGTGCTTCAACATAATGTAAGGCGCACAATATAGTTCAAATGCCTACCGATAATGATAATGAAAATTCCTGTTTAGCAGTTATAAGCCCGCAATAGGATCAAATCGGCAATATATTTCTAGCAGATAAGTCTTAAAATACAAGCTTAATATCAAATTGACATTGTAATTAATAATAGTATTAATCCTGGCACAATGACAAAATTTGTAAAAAAAGACCAAGTAACTTCAACATGGTATGAAATAGATGCAACCAATGCTGTAGTTGGAAGACTAGCTACTATAATTTCAAAAATTATTAGAGGTAAAAATAAGACTACCTACACACCTCATATGGACCATGGTGACTTTGTTGTGGTTAAGAATATTGAACAAGCCAAATTTACTGGTAAAAAATTTCAAGAAAAAATCTATTACCGACACACTGGTCATCCAGGTGGAATAAAGGAAACTACACCTGAAAAATTACATGAAAAAAAGCCAGGAGAAACTTTAAAACTTGCTGTTAAAAGAATGCTTCCAGGTGGTGTACTTGGCAGAAAACAACTAACTAAATTAAAAATTTATTCTGGTAGTGATCATCCACATACAGCACAAAACCCTCAAGTTATAGAATTAAGTAAATTAAATAGTAAAAACTTAGCAAGAAACTAATATGGAAAGTACTCAAACAACTTCTAAAACACCTAAATTAAAACTAGACTTCAAAGACAGTAAATATGCTACTGGTAGAAGAAAAACCTCGATAGCTAAAGTTTGGTTAAAAAAAGGTTCAGGTAAAATTTATGTTAACGGAAAACTTTTTAATGAATATTTTTCAAGTGAATTTCACCATCTTCAAATTACTAGACCCTTTGATATAATCAATCAATCAACAGATTATGATGTAAGATGTAGTGTTAGCGGTGGTGGCCCAACTGGTCAAGCTGGTGCTTTAGTACATGGTATTTCTAAAGCTTTAGTTATGTTTGATGAAAATTTAAAATCTACATTAAAGACCGAGAAACTCACAACTAGAGACTCAAGAGCTGTTGAAAGAAAAAAACCTGGTAGAAGAAAAGCCAGAAGAAGCTTTCAATTCTCTAAAAGATAATATTTTTTTAATTATAAACTGTTATAATAAATTATGCCTAAGCTTAATGCATTAGTTGCTGGTTCAACTGGATATATTGGTGTTCAATTAATTAAATTATTAATTAAGCACAAATATATAAACATTAGATATCTTTGTGGAAATACATCTATTGGAAAAAAAATCTCTAATTATGACAAATCTTTATCCAATAAAAAGTTACCAAAAATTATTAAATTTGATAAGAAACTTTTAAAAAATGTAGATGTAGTTTTTACAGCTTTACCTAATGGACAAGCTCAAGATATATCAAAACATCTAACAAAAAGCATTACTTTAATAGATTTAGCTGCTGATTTTAGATTAGAAAAAGGATCTGAATATCTGAAATGGTATAAACAAAAGCACAGAGCAGTAAGTTTTATTAAAAAAAGTTTATACTCTCTTCCAGAAGTTAACGGAAAAAATTTAAGTAAATTCCAAATTATATCTTGCCCAGGCTGCTATCCTACATCAATACTGTTGCCTTTAATTCCTCTTTTTAAAAAAAACTTAGTAAAAGTAAAAAATATTATAATGGATTCAAAATCTGGCTACTCAGGTGCTGGGAGAGGTGTCCATAAAAAATACAAAAATAAAAATTTGTATGAATCTTTGAGTGCCTATGGTGTTGGATTTCATCGTCATAACTCAGAGATTGATCAAATGTTAAATAAATTTACTAAAAAAAAATTAAGCTTTAATTTTACACCTCATTTAACACCAATGTTTCGAGGTATCTTGAGCACTATTTATATTGATCTAGAAAACGGTATAACTCAATCTAAAATAATCAACACATTAAACGATTTTTATAAGAATGATGATTTTATAAAAATTTTGAAAGCTGACAGTTTAATAAGCACTAATGATGTTATTAATACAAATAATTGCTTCATATCTGTATGTAAATCAAAATATAAAAATAAAATTATAATACTTTCAGCAATAGACAATTTAATCAAAGGTGGGGCAGGTCAAGCTATACAAAATTTAAATATAAAATTTAATTTCCCAATAAAAACTGCTCTTTTATGAAATTAATCTTTATTTTTTTTATTATTTTGATTTTAAATAATTGTTCGCTAAACAAAGATTCTCAATATTGGACAGAAGATGTAGTTAAAAAAAGCAAAGATCAAAAAAAATTATCTGAAGTATTAAAAAAGTCAGAAGACATAACAACTATGACTTATGAAGAATATAAGATTTATATAGATGACTATACAAAAAAAAGTAAATATCCGGATATAAATAGATGAATAAAATTATAAATATTGCAGTAGTAGGATTAGGGCAGGTAGGGATTTATTTGCTTAATGAATTAAACATAAAAAAAAAAGATATTGAGCTTAAAACAGGTAAAAAAATTAATATTGTGGCTATATCTGCTAGAAGTATTAATAAAAAAAGACAATTTAAAATTAATAAGAATATATTTTTTAAAAATCCTCTAGAAATTTTTAATAAAGTAAAAGTAGATATTTTATTTGAAGCTATAGGGCAATCTGATGGTATTTCAAAAAAACTTGTTGAAACAGCTTTAAAAAATAAAATACATGTTATTACGCCCAATAAAGCACTTATTTCAAAACATGGTAATGAATTAGCAAGGATTGCTGAATTAAATAAAGTAAATCTAGAATTTGAAGCATCAGTTGCCGGGGGTATACCAATACTAAGATCTATTAAAGAAGGTTTAGCAACAAATAAAATCTCAAAAGTTTATGGAATTTTAAACGGTACATCTAATTATATTCTTTCTGAGATGGAAAATTCTAATCAAAGTTTTGTATATGTTCTTAAAAAAGCTCAAAAGCTTGGTTATGCTGAACCAGGAAATCCTAAATTAGATTTAAATGGGTTTGATGCTTTTGCTAAAGTAAGAATATTATCAGCTTTAGCCTTCAATAGTAAAATTTCAAAATACAAATGCTTAATGGAAGGTATTGAAAAAATAGAATTAAAAGATATTAAAATAGCGAGTCAGCTAGGTTTAAGAATAAAACTTTTGGGTATATCTGAATTAAAAAATAATCATTTATTTGAAACCGTTCATCCATGTTTGGTTAGTAAAAAATCCTACATTGGAAATGTTACTGGTGTCATGAATGCTGTCATTCTAGAAGGTAAACCAGTTGGTGAAAGTATCCTTCAAGGCGAAGGCGCTGGTCCTGGACCAACTTCGTCAGCTTTACTGTCTGACTTATTATCAATTTTAAGAGGCAATATTAAAAATCCTCTTGGAGTTTCTGTTTCAAGACTTAAGACTTTAAAAAATTATAATGTTAATAATTATACAAACTCTCTTTATTTGAGATTTGAGGTTAAAGATAAACCTGGGGTTTTATCTCAAATTACTAATAGATTAGCAAAATACAAAATCTCTATTAAGAGAATAATTCAAACACCCGATAAAAAGAATAGCAAAGCTACTATAGTAATTATTACTCACAAAACATCAGAACTTAATTGTCTTAATTGTTTAACTATATTTAAAAATAATAAAAATCTTCTCAAAAACCCCGCTAAAATTAGATTACTAGATTAATGGATATATACTTAAAACTCTTTGAAGTATTGTTTCCTGTTTTTTTTATTATTGGTATTGGTTTCTTTTTAGGTAAAAAAAATCCTAATTTTGATACTTCTTTTATAACAACTTATTCAGCGAATTTCGGTACACCAGCTCTAGTAATCTTTGCTCTTACAGCAGGCGGAGTTACATTTAAAATTTTTGCTGAATTTTTTATTTATGCTATTGTTCTTTTAACATCTTTTGGATTAGTTGGATTAATTTTTCTTCTTCTTATGAAAAAAGATTATATCAGAGAATTGCCTACATTTATTTTACCAAACACTGGTAATATGGGTATACCTATTTGTTTGTTTGCCTACGGTGAATTAGGGATGGGTATAGCTGCAGCAATTTCATCTTTAGTTGTTATGCTCCATTTTACGCTAAATATTTTTTTAGCTAAAAGAGCTTTTGATTTTCAAACGATATTCAAAAGCCCAGCTTTTTACGCTATAATAATTACTGTTTTATTTCTTTATTTTGAACTGCCTTTTCCTCAATTTGTAATGAATACGGTAATGCTACTTGCCTATGGTATGATTGTGATGATTTTGATGTCTCTAGGTGTTGCACTTACTCAAATGAAAGTTTTTTCATTTAGAGATGCAATAATTACTTCTACAGGAAGAGTAATAATTGGACCATTAATTGGATTTATGCTTATTAAAATATTCAATCTTTCAGGTGTTTCCGCTGGAGTTGTTCTAATTCAATCTGCTATGCCTAGTGCAATTTTATGTTACTTAGTGGCCTCTATGTACTCACCCAAAGAAATTGTTGATAATATCTCTAGTACAATTGTTGTTTCTACCTTAATGTCATTAATTACAATACCTATTGCCTTATTCTTTGCTTTAAAATACTTCTATTAAAAGGTATCCTTCTTTTATGAAGGCGATAATTTTAAATGCTTCAGCATGGATGATTGTTCCTGTAATGGATGCATTTGCAAAATATTTAAGTTCATCTATGGATGTACTTCAAATTACATGGGCTAGATATTTTTTCACAGTAGTTTTCACTTTATCTTTAATGTTAATTTTCTACAGACACACATTGGTGTGGACAAAAAAACCTTCGCTTCAACTAATTAGAGGATTAATATTTGTTTTTTCTACGTACTTATTCTTTTATGCAATATCTGAGATTTCACTTCCTAAAGCCTTAACTTTAGCTTTTGTTGCTCCAATTTGTGTTACAGCTTTATCTCCATTTTTCTTAAATGAGAAAGTAGGGGTGAAGAGGTGGACTGCAGTATCATTAGGATTTATTGGAACTTTAATTGTAATTAGACCAGGCTTTATTGAACTTAATTTAGCTACTATGGCTGCGCTAGGTAATGGAATTTGTTATGGTTTTTATCTTATAATTACAAGAAAGTTGAGCAGTTCAGATAACCCACTTTTAACTCTTTTATTATCGGGATTGATAGGAACTATTATAATTAGCTTATTTATGCCCTCAGTTTGGGTTAATCCTACATCAAATCAATGGATTTTAATGGCTTTAATCGGCCTTATAGCCTCTGTAGCACATCTTTTCCTAATATTATCTCTAAAATATGCTGATGCATCTAAATTAGCTCCTTTGGGGTATACAGAGATTATTACAAATATACTTATCAGCTACTACTTCTTCAATGAATTGCCTGATAATTGGACTTATTTAGGTCTATTTATCATTGTTCTTAGTGGGATATATATTTCTAGAAGAGAATATTTGCTTACTCGTA
>CABXRX010000020.1 GCA_902514745.1 uncultured Pelagibacteraceae bacterium
TTTTTTTAATCTGAAAATCAGGAGTTATTGTTCCAGCTCCAATAAAATCAAATAGATGTTTTTGAAGTTCACGATTTTTTAATTGGAGTTCAAACATTGGTGCTGACATATTGTTTGATAGTAAAAATTTTTCGTACTTAGTTCTTTGAAAAACATTATTTTCGTCTTGAAAATTTTTGTTTTCTTTAATCTTTTTTAAAACTGTTAATTCAGTAATTGAAAGATCAAAATCTTCGACTTCTAAGTCAATTAAAGTTGTTGAGATTAAACCTGACAATAGTTCTTCAATTATATTATTTTCTAAATTCTCTCTGATAGCTTGTTCAGAAATTCCACTTTCATTTAAATAGTTCATAAAATCTTGAGTGGTCACATTAGTTTTATTAATTTTAGCTATATTGTTTTGATTGTTGGTACTAAAACCCCCTCCAAAACCTCCAAATCCAAATGCAATTATAATGACGGCAATTAAGATTAAACCACCTAATTTTTTTCCACCAAATTTTTTTAAAGTTTCTATCATTAGCTATAAATTTATTGATCTGTAAAAAACAAATCTATAGATTAAAATTTCAATTATGACAAATAAATATATGTATTTTATAGCTAATTGGAAAATGTTTGGTGATTTAAGAACATTAAATTCACTTGATAGTGTTATAAAATTTTCAAAAAATAATAAAAATACTAAGTTTAGAATTGTTTACTGTCCTCCTAATACTTTAATTCGTCCATTATCAAAAAGATTAAAAAAAACAAATTTAGAAGTTGGAGCTCAAAATTGTCATGAAAATGAAAACTATGGAGCTTTCACGGGACATGTTAATTCAAAAATGTTAAAAAATGTTGGAGCCAAGTATGTTATTTTAGGACATTCAGAAAATAGACAATCTGGTGAAAGTGATAAATTAATAAATTTAAAAATTAAAAGTGCAATTAAATCAAAATTAAAAGTCATCTTTTGTATCGGTGAAACACTCGGTGAAAAAAGAAAAAAAAGAACTAATAAAGTTTTAGCAAAACAAATTTACAACGGATTAAAGTCTGTAAAAAATACTTCAAATATAATTATAGCCTATGAACCAGTATGGTCTATTGGCACGGGTATAATTCCAAAAGCAAACGACTTAATAAATTCGATTTCGTACATCAAAAGTAAATTTCGTAAAAAAACTCCAAAAGTTTTATATGGTGGCTCTGTTAATAATAAAAATATTGCCCAATTAAAAGATATTAACATTATTGATGGTTTTTTGATTGGTGGAGCATCACAAAGTTCAAAAAAATTTATTGATATAATTAAAAAAACCTTTAATTAATCTCACATGGAAAATATACTGTTAGTCATTAACATCATCCTTGCTTTTATTTTGGTATCTTTGATACTCTTACAAAGATCTGAAGGAGGAGCTTTGGGTATTGGAGTTTCTCAGGAAAATTTCATGCTATCAAGATCAGCTGGTGGATTTATGACAAAAGCGACAGCAATAGTTGCTACATTATTTATAATCTGTAGTTTAGCACTAACTATTATTTCTAGAGCTGAATTAACTCCAACAAGTTCAGTTTTGGATACAATTGAAGAAAAGACAGAAGATACACCTTCAATTCCAGAAAATAACTAATTAATACTTTCCAATTCAATTTTTATTCGCTATAAGATAATTCCATGGCGCGATATATATTTGTCACCGGCGGCGTGGTTTCTTCCCTAGGTAAAGGTCTCTCATCAGCATCTCTAGCTTATTTGTTACAATCCAGAGGTTATAAAGTTAGATTAAGAAAATTAGATCCTTATTTAAATGTAGATCCTGGAACAATGAGTCCATTCCAGCATGGTGAAGTTTATGTGACTGATGATGGTGCAGAAACAGATTTAGATCTAGGTCATTATGAAAGGTTTTCTGGAGTATCTGCAAAAAAATCTGACAACATTACAACTGGAAAAATTTATAGTGATGTTCTTAAAAAAGAGAGAAAAGGAGAATATCTAGGTAAAACAGTTCAGGTAATTCCACATATCACAGATCGAATAAAAAAATTTATTAAAAACGACTCATCAAAAGAAGATTTTGTAATTTGTGAAATTGGAGGAATTGTAGGAGATATAGAAAGTTTACCATTTGTTGAAGCAATTAGGCAGTTTGCTAACGATGTAGGTAAAAAAAATGCACTATTTATTCATTTAACATTAGTACCTTACTTAAAAGCATCCGATGAAATTAAAACAAAACCAACTCAACACTCAGTCAAAGAATTAAGAAGCATAGGAATTCAACCGGATATAATAATTTGTAGATCGGAAAGACCTATTCCACTTGAGCATAGAAAGAAAATTTCTTTATTCTGTAATGTTGATATTAAAAATGTAATTGAAACTGTTGATGTTCGAACTATTTACGAGGCACCAATGAGCTTTTTTAGAGAAAAACTTGATGTTCAAGTTTTAAGTTATTTTAATTTAAAATCAAAAAAATCAGTTAACTTAAATCCGTGGAAAAAAATAACTAAAATTATTCTCAATAATAAAAAACAGGTAAATATTGCTATCATTGGAAAATATGTTGAACTTAAAGATGCATATAAATCACTAGACGAAGCATTAACTCACGGTGGAATAGATAATAAAGTAAAGGTTAATCTTGTTAGAATAGACTCTGAAAAATTGAAAGTTTCAGAAATTAAAAAAAATCTTAAAGATATTTCAGGGATATTAATTCCTGGTGGATTTGGAAAAAGAGGAACGAATGGAAAAATTGAGGCAATTAAATATGCTAGATTAAACAAAATTCCTTTTTTGGGTATTTGTTATGGTATGCAAATGGCCATTATTGAATTCGCAAGAAATCAATTAAATTTAAAAAATGCTACATCAAGTGAATTTGACAAAAAGGGTTTACCAATTGTTGGTTTGATTAATGAATGGACAAAAGATGGTAAAAAAATTAAAGGCACAGATAAAAACCTTGGCGGAACAATGCGGCTAGGTTCTTATGACGCTAAACTTATAGAAAATTCACAGATTAAAAGAATATATAATTCTAAATTAATCAAGGAAAGGCATAGACATAGATATGAAGTGAATATCGCTTTTAAAGAAAAATTTGAAAAAAAAGGTATGATTTTTTCAGGTTTATCTCCAGACAATATGTTACCAGAGATTATAGAGCTAAAAAATCATCCTTGGTTTATTGGAGTTCAGTTTCATCCTGAATTTAAATCTAGACCTTTGGCTCCTCATCCCTTATTCTCTTCATTTATCAAGGCATCTAAAAATCATAAATGAGTAGCATTAAAGTAAATTGCGGAAACATAGAAATTTCTAACGAAAATAAAATTTGCATCATAGCTGGACCTTGTCAGCTTGAAACAGAACAGCATGCCATGGATATGGCTGGGAAAATCAAAGAGATTACAAATAAATTTGATCTAGGTTTTGTTTATAAAACCTCTTTTGATAAAGCTAATCGAACAAGTCTTAAAGGACAAAGAGGGGCAGGGTTAGATGCATCACTACCAGTCTTCGATAAAATTAAAAAAGAATTAGATGTTCCAATATTAACAGACATCCATAATGCAGATCAATGTTCACTTCTTGCTGATCACGTTGATATATTACAAATTCCAGCTTTTTTATGTAGACAGACAGATTTATTGATTGCCGCTGCTAAGACTAATAAAATTATAAATGTTAAAAAAGGTCAGTTCCTAGCTCCCTGGGATATGGTGAATGTAACAAAAAAAATTGCAGATTCAGGTAACAAAAATATTCTTGTCACAGAAAGAGGAGCAAGTTTTGGATATAACACTTTAGTATCTGATATGAGATCTTTACCGATCATGGCAAAGAATGGTTATCCAGTAATTTTTGATGCAACTCATTCTGTTCAACAACCAGGAGGACAAGGTGAGTCCTCAGGAGGTCAAAGAGAATTTGTTGAGTACTTAGCTCGAGCCGCAGTTGCCGTAGGAGTTGCTGGTGTATTTGTTGAAACTCACCAGGATCCAGATAACGCACCTTCAGATGGACCAAATATGGTTCCACTAGATAAGTTAGAAAATCTATTAAAACAATTAACTGATATTGATGATTTAATTAAAAAATAATGAGTAAAATTTTAAAAGTAAAAGCACGTCAAGTATTTGACAGTAGAGGAAATCCTACTATTGAAGCTGAAGTTTATACAAAAAATAATAGCGCCACTGCTATTTGTCCATCTGGTGCTTCTACTGGAACTTTTGAAGCTTATGAAAAAAGAGATAAAAATAATAAAAAATATTTAGGAAAAAGTGTTTTTAGCGCTGTTAATTTAGTTAATTCAAAAATTTCAAAAAAATTAAAAGGTCAAAATGTTCACAATCAAGAACGCATTGATGCTCTTTTAATAAATTTAGATGGAACTAGACAAAAAACAAACCTTGGTGCTAACGCAATGTTAGCTGTTTCTATGGCTGTTAAAAAACTTTCAGCAAAAATTAAGAAATTACCATTATACAAAACATTTTCTGCCAAAAAGAATTTTCAACTTCCATATCCTTTGATGAATATTATCAATGGTGGAGCTCATGCTAATAATGGGCTTAGAATTCAAGAATTTATGATAAGACCAGATCGAGCAAAAAGCTTCTCAGAAGCGATGCGAGTTTGTTTTTTAGTTATTAAAAGTTTAAGTAAGTTAATTAAGGATCAGGGATTATCTACATCAGTTGGAGATGAAGGAGGTTTTGCTCCAATGATTAGTAGTAATAACAAAGCCTTAGAGTTAATAGTTTCAGCTATTAAAAAAGCAGGTTTTAAAAATGGTAAAGATGTTTCAATATGTCTTGATGTTGCTGCTAATGAGTTATTTAAAAAAAATAAATACTCAATTCATTCTAAAGATTATATTTCTGTTGAAAAATCAATCAAAGAGTATCAAAAAATTATTAAAAAATATAAAATCAAGTCAATTGAGGATCCCTTTGCAGAAAATGACTGGATGGCTTGGAACAAATTAATGAAATCAGTCAATAATGTTCAAATAGTTGGAGACGATTTGTATGTAACTAATCTTGAAAGGCTTAAAAAAGGTTTCTTAAATATTTCATCTAATTCAATTTTGATAAAATTAAATCAAATTGGCACAGTTTCTGAGACTTTAGATGTCATCAAATTTGCTCAAACCATTGGGTACAAAACGATCATATCTCACCGATCCGGAGAAAGTGAAGATACATTTATTGCAGATTTAGCGGTTGGTACAAATTCTAATCAAATAAAAACTGGATCATTAGCAAGATCTGAAAGAGTTGCTAAATATAATCAATTGATACGTATTGAGGAAGAACTTGGAAAAAAAGCGAGGATGAATAAGATCAATTAATGTTAAGATTAATAAAAAGAAATTATTTTTTATTAATATCCGTATTTTTGATCTTATACTTTGGATTTAATCTCGTATCTGGCGAAAGAGGTCTTTTTTCTTATATTGAAAAAAAAGAACTTTTGTCCAACTTGAAAAAAAAAGAAATATCTTTAACTAACAAGATATCAGATATGGATTACAAAAATTCACTTTTAAGCACAAATTTAGATCTTGATTATATTGAAACATTAATTAGAGAAAGATTTTTATTTGGCAAAGAAGGTGAGACTATTTATATAATAAAAAAAGATGAAAAATAAAATTAGACATCCAGAAAAAATAAACAAACCAATAAATCCAATTAAAAAGAAACCAGATTGGATAAGGTCAAAATTATCTAATAGTAAGGAATTTTTTTTAACCAAAACTGTAGTCAATCAAAACAATCTAGTAACTGTTTGTCAGGAGGCTAACTGCCCTAATATCACTGAATGTTGGAGTAAGAGACATGCAACTTTTATGATCATGGGTGATACCTGTACCAGAGCCTGTGCTTTTTGCGATGTAAAGACTGGAAAACCAGACAGTTTAGATCCATTTGAGCCTTATAAAATTTCTAACGCTGTAAACAAATTAAATTTAAAACATGTTGTTATAACTTCTGTGGATAGAGATGATCTTAATGATGGTGGGTCAAATCATTTTTATGAAGTAATTACAGCCACACGAAAAAAAAATCCAAATACATCAATTGAAGTTTTAACTCCAGATTTTTTAAGAAAAGGGGATTCATACAAAAAGATTTTAGAAGCAGACTTAGATGTTTTTAATCATAATATTGAAACAGTTCCAAGACTTTATTTAAAAGTAAGACCTGGAGCTAGATATTTTGGTTCATTAGAATTATTAAAAAATGTAAAAAAAATTAATAAAAAAGTTTTTACTAAATCTGGTTTAATGGTTGGTCTTGGAGAAGAAAAAGATGAGTTAATTCAGGTAATGGATGATTTAAGGTCTGCTGAAGTTGATTTTTTAACTATCGGCCAATATCTCCAACCTTCAGTCAAACATCATCCTTTAAATAGATATTATCATCCTGATGAATTTAAAGATTTAGAGAATATCGCTAAATCAAAAGGATTTCTTTTAGTTTCATCTTCCCCTCTAACAAGATCATCTTATCACGCCGATGAAGATTTTGCTAAACTCCAACAAAATAGATTAAAAAATAATTAATGCCAAAAGCATCAGTGAAGAGGTTAATTGAATGTAAAAAAGATCAATTAATTGATTTAGTGCTTGATATTGAAAAATATCCAGAGTTTGTTCCTTTTTGTTTAGACTCTCATGTTTATGAAAAAAATAAAGAAGGTAACCAAACTTTAATTATCGCTGACCTTACAATTGGCAAAGGACCCTTCAAAGATACTTATAAAAGTGATGTAAAATTTAACAAAGAAGATAGCACTATAAATGTGACTAATATAGGAGGTCCATTAAATCACCTTGAAAATAATTGGAGTTTTAATGAAACAAAAGGAGGCACCGAAATTTCTTTTGAAATAGATTTTGAAATTGAAAATAAATTTTTAAATATCTTGATGACTAAGTCTTTTCAATATGGTTTAGATAAAATTGCGGATGCTTTCCAAAAAAGAGCAGAAGATCTTTATAGACCTATAGATAATTAATTAAATCAGATTTAAAATTATTCTAATCACTTCTTTAACGGTCAATTTCTGAATAGAATTACGATTTTTTGATATAAACTTATTTTTTTTAACAAGTAAGGTTCTACCTTTTTTAATTCCAATATAAACTAAACCTACTGGTTTGTTTTTAGAGGCCCCACCAGGTCCTGCAATTCCAGTGATAGAAACATTTATTTTACTTTTTGAAATTTTAGATAAATTCTGAACCATAGATTTACAACACTCTTTACTAACAGCACCATAATTCTTAATTATGTTTTTATTTACTTTTAATATCTTCATTTTTGCTTGATTAGAGTATGTAGTTAAACCCATCTGAAAATACTTAGATGAGTTCGCTAATTTAGTTAAATTATGAGCTAATAATCCACCAGTACAAGACTCAGCTACGGATATAGTTAATTTTTTTTGAATTAATTTTTTATGAAGTAATTGAATAGTCATTAGAATTTAAGACTTATTAAGTAAATTAATATCATTGAATATAATCCTGCCATAATATCATCCATGATAATGCCAAAGTAATTTTTGAAATTTTTATCAAAATAGCTAACTGGAAAAGGCTTTATAATATCAAAAAATCTAAAAAAAATAAAAGATAACACATAATAAATTTCAATTGTTAGACTTAATTGATTTGTTTGGCTTAAGTACAAGACAAGAATTAATGGCATAGTTTGACCTAGAACTTCATCAATAACTATTTGTCTAGGATCTTTATTTTTAAATTCGCTTTCAGCATCTTTAACTGCATAAAAAGAATAGAGAAATAAAAGAATAAAAAAAATTATTGAAAATTTAATATCAGTGTATCCCAGATGTTCATAGGCAATATATATGAATACAGCTGTAACAAGTGATGTAACTGTTCCTGGTATTTTAGTTAAATAACCATAACCAAAAAAAGTTGATATTAAGACATTAATTTTTTTCATTGTGAAATTGAGCAAATAACTTCACAAGCTATCGCTTTTTCCTTTCCGATTAATCCTAATTTTTCAACTGTTTTACCTTTTAGATTAATTAATTCTTTGTTTAAATTTAATAAATTGGATAAAGAATTTATTATTTTACTTCTATATTTTGAGACTTTGGGTTGCTCACAAATCAAATTTATATCTAAATTATTAATATAAAAATCATTTTTATTCAAAATCTCAATTATGGGCTTTAACATTTTTGGTGATCTAATATTTTTAAACGTATTTTTATTATCTGGAAAAAAAGTACCAATATCTTTTTTTCTCATAGCACCTAATATAGCATCTATAATTGAATGCAAAATTACATCTCCATCAGAATGACCTTTCAATCCAGAATGAAAAGGAATTTTCATACCACCCAAATAAAGTTTTTTATTTTTGATTAACCTATGAACATCAAATCCAATCCCAAAGAAAGTTTTTTTATCATTGATATCTTCTTTAAATGTAATTTTATTATTAAAAGTTTCACCATCTATAAATTTGATTTTTAAATTATTATTAATAAATAAAGTTGCTTCATCTTGAATTATATTTTTTTGATTTATAGACAAATTATAAATATCTTTAAATTTAAATGCTTGTGGCGTTTGCGTTAAGTAAGAATTTTTTCTATCAAGATTAAATAATTGATTTTTAACTTTATATTTAATTGAGTCTTTCGATGAAATTACAGGTATAGATGCTTTATTTGTTTGAAGTGATTTAATTAATCTTTTTAAAAGCTTAGTTGTGAAATTTGGTCTAGCTGCATCATGAATTAAAACATTATTCGGTTCAAATTTTTTAATATATTTTAATGCAATTAGAGAAGAGTCTGATCTTTCCTTACCACCTTTTATAATTATAATATTTTTTGAATATTTCTTTTGGACTTGTTTTTTATCATTTACAACTAAGATGATTTTCTTAAATAGTTTAGATTTTATAGCCTTATCCAAAGAATGTTCAAAAAGAGGTTTATTTTTATACCTAATAAATTGCTTTGGTTTATTTGAATTAAATCTTTTGCTTTGTCCGGAGGCAAGTATTATAAAATAATTGTTCATCATTTAAGGTGATTATTTTTTAAGAATGTACGATTTTATCAAAAAAAACATATATTTAATATTCCTATTTATTATCACATTATCTATAGGATTTTTAACTTTTTTAACTTTTATTGATAAAGGATTTATTGAATTATCGGATCAAAATTTACAGTTATTATTAATTTTAAATATTGTTCTATTATCATTTCTTTTTGTATTTATTTTTTTAGAAATTAAAAAAGCAATTAGAAATGATATTGATAAAGATGGATTTAAGTCAAATAAGAAATATATAACTTACTTTGCTTTATTCACTTTTATACCTTCATTATTAATATCTATATTTTCACTTTTTTTATTTTCTTTTGCTCTTGAAAAATATTTTGATAAAAAAGTAACCACAGTTGTAAATAACTCATATGAGCTAGCAAAAAATTATGTTGAAGAGGTAAGAAACAAAATTCAATCAGAAGTAGTTCTTGTAGCTTTTGATGTAAATAAAAGTAAAAAATTCTTAAATGATAATGTTAAAGAATATAAAAGATTTTTAAAAACTCAAAAATTAATTAGAGGAGTTGACGAAATTCATATTATTGACATAAATAAAAAATTATTATTTTCAACTTTAGAAGACGACGATCCTTATATTCCACCTCTAGATCAAGCCTTAAATCTTGTTTTAGATGACGACCGTCCTTTAAAAATTATTAACGCTTTTGAAAATAGATCTGCAGCAATAATGCGACTTCAAAATTTTGAAGACAGATTCATATATGTTGTTAAATATTTGGATAAAAATATTTCAAAATATTTAACTGAATCTCAAGAAGCTATAAATTTTTATTATACGGTAGAAGAAAAAAGTACTGGCATTAAAATTTCATTTGCTATAATTTATATAATCATTGTTTCACTTTTATTATTTGTTTCAATATCCATTGCAATTAGATTTTCTTCTAGGTTTTTTAGATCAATTAATAATTTGATTTTAGCATCAACATCAATAGGAGAGGGTAATTTAGATATAAAAGTTCCTGAGGTTAAAACTGATAAAGATTTGGAAATATTAAATAAAAATTTTAATCAAATGATTGAGAGATTAAAAGATCAACAAGAAAAGCTAATTATCAATGAAAGACATGAAGCTTGGGGTACTTTAGCTAGAAAACTAGCTCATGAAATTAAAAATCCACTAACCCCAATTCAATTAACAATTGATAGACTTAAAAATAAATATTCAACTGGCCTAGATAAAAAAAATAAGGAAAAATTTGAGGAAAATTTAAAAATTATTAACAATCAGATTAAACAAATAGAAAAATTAGTTAATGAATTTTCTGATTTCGCAAGAATGCCAAAGCCTATATTCAAAAAAAATGATCTAGTTATTTTGATAAAGGATAATATAAATTTACTTAAAGGATTAGATCAAACAATTAAAATTGATTTTATTTACAATAATCAACAATTATTTTTTGATGGTGACAGAGAGCAATTAAGTAGAGTTTTTCTCAACTTAATTAAGAATTCAATTGAAAGCATCCAACAAAAAACTGAAAAAGTTAGTGATTTTAACAAAAATATCACTATTGAACTTAGCGATTTTGATAGTCATATAAGTTTGATTATTAATGATAATGGAATAGGTTTTAAAAATTTGAATAATAACATCAAAGAGATTCTAAATCCTTATTTTACAACAAAAAAAGAAGGAACTGGACTTGGTCTTTCAATTGTAAATAAAATTATCAATGATCATAACGGCAATATCGAATTTATATCAAAACCTGATGGTGCAATAATAAAAATTATATTTACAAAATAATGAGTGCTGAAATTTTAATAGTTGATGACAATGCGGATATTAGAAATATTATTAATGAGTTAATTATAGACGCTGGCTACAAAACAAGAATTGCTGCTAATTATAATCAAGCACTTGCAGAGATAGATAAAAAATTGCCTGATGTTGCCATACTTGATGTAAAACTTGATAAAGGTGATAACGATGGTATTGAACTCTTGTCTCATATTAAAACTAAAAATAAAGATGTTCCTGTAATTATAATTTCTGGTCATGCAAATATTGAAATGGCAATAAAATCCTTACATCACGGTGCTTTTGAATTTATTGAAAAACCATTTGATCAAGAAAGATTATTAAACTTTGTAAGTCGTGCAGTTGAAAATTATAATCTTAAAAAACAAAATAAAGAATATGAGAGTAAATTATTTTCATCTTATGATTTAATTGGAGATAGTAAAAATACAATTAATATAATTGATCAAATTAATAAAATTTCGTTAACAGAAAGTCGAGTTTTTATATGCGGTCCCTCAGGATCAGGCAAAGAATTAGTTGCCAGAAAAATACACAAAAACTCTCAAAGAAATAAAAATCCATTTATTGTATTAAATGGAGCGTTATTAGACTCAAACAAATACGAACTAGAGCTATTCGGTGAAGAAAAAGAAAATGGATCCATATCATATGGAGCACTAGAGAAAGCAAACAAAGGCACGTTACTTATTGATCAAATTTCTGAAATACCATTAGATATCCAATCAAAAATTTTAAGAGTATTAATAGATCAAAAGTTTAAGAGAGTTAATGGCAATAATGATGTTAGTGTTGACGTTAGATTGATTTGCTCATCAAGCAAAGATTTAAAAAAAGAAATTCAAATTGGAAATTTTAGAGAAGATTTGTTCCATAGAATAAATGTATTTGAAATTAATATTGAACCGTTAAGTCAAAGAATTTCTGATATTCCTTTATTAATAAAATATTTCTCTAAAAAAATATCAGAAAATTATAGTATCAAAGAATTAGAAATTGATGAGAATAACAGTTATATACTAAACCATAACTGGAAAGGTAATGTTAGAGAATTAAGAAATTTAATTGAGAGAATTGCTATCTTGCAACCAGATACAAAAGATAAAATTTCTAATATTATTAAAGAGTCACTTAAAATAGATAATTTTGATGATCATATAGAGGAAAACAGCCTATCTGTGCCGTTAAAAGAAGCTAGAGAAAATTTTGAAAAAGAGTATTTAACTATCCAATTAAAGAAGTTTAATGGTAATATTTCAAAAACTGCAAATTTTGTTGGAATGGAAAGAAGTGCCTTACACAGAAAATTAAAAGGCTTGGGAATAAAAGAATTTAATTAAAATGAATATAATTATTTGTGGTGCAGGTAGAGTTGGTTTTACTATAGCTAAACAGTTAAGTGAACAAGGGCACTCCATAACTGTAATAGATCAATCTAGCGAAGATATTCAGAAGATTGACGACTCATTAGATGTTAAAGCTATAGTTGGAAAAGCGACTTATCCATCAATCTTAGAAAAAGCAAACGCATCGGAAGCTGATATGATTATCGCTGTCACTCGTAATGATGAAATTAATATGGTTATTTGTCAGATAGCTTTTTCGATATTTAATATTCCAAAAAAAATTGCTAGAATTAGATCTCAAGATTATTTAAATCCAAAATTTACAACAGTCTACAACAAAGAAAATTTACCGATTGATGTAATCATTTCCCCTGAATTAGAAATAGCAAAATCTATTCAAAGAAAATTAGAGGCACCTGGTGCTCTAGACAGTGTTCCTTTTGCAGATAATAAAATTAGATTATTAGAGATCCTAATTAATGATAATTGTAATTTAATTAACATTAAACTTAATGAATTAACAAAAAAACATCCAAATCTTGACGCTAACATTATTGGAATAATAAGAGGGGATAAATTTTTAATACCTAAAAAAAATGATGATATACAAAAAGAAGATAAGATTTATGTTATTATAAATTCCTCACAAATGTCTCAGACATTAGAAGCGTTTGGACATAATGAGAAAGTTTCAAAAAAGATATTAATTGTTGGTGGTGGAAATATTGGTTTTAATCTTGCAAAAAATCTTGAAGAAAGTTTAGATGCATCAAGAGTTAAGATTGTTGAAAAAGATAAAGATAGATCAGAATTTTTAGCAAACGAGCTCAATAATACGATTGTTATTAATGGGGATGGTCTTGACGAAGAGGTTTTGGTAGAAGCGAATTTAGAAGAGGCAGAAACTGTGTTAGCCCTCACGAATGATGATGAAGATAATTTAATGGTGAGTGTTCTTGTTGAAAAATTTGCAAATGATGACAAAAAAACTAACGAAAAAAGAACAATGGCTTTAATTAATAAGCCAAATTATTCATTGTTACAAAACTCTCTAAAAATAGATGATTTGATTGATCCTAGAATGAATACTGTTTCAAGTATTTTAAAACACATTCACAAAGGAACTATTGAAACAGCTTATACAATTTTAAATGGCGAATATGAGGTTATTGAAGCTGAAATTATTGAGACCTCAGAACTAATCAACAAAGAATTAAAAAATTCAAATTTACCTGAAGAAATAAGAATAGGTGCAGTTTTACGTGA
>CABXRX010000021.1 GCA_902514745.1 uncultured Pelagibacteraceae bacterium
AACGATAGCTAAGAGATTAAAACAAGCACAAGAAAATGCAGCCTTGTTAACTACTTTCAATGAAGTTGATATGACTAATATTATGGAAATGCGAAAAGAAAATCAGCAAGATTTTCAAAGTCGATATGGAATTAAATTAGGCTTTATGTCTTTTTTTGTTAAAGCATGTGTTGTTGCATTGAAAAATTTCCCAGCAGTAAATGCTGAAATAGATGGTGATGAAATAATTTATAAAAATTATTACAATCTTAGTTTTGCTGTAGGAACTGACAAAGGGTTGGTTGTGCCTGTATTAAGAAATGCTGATGAATTGTCATTTGCTGATATAGAAAAAAATATTAAAGAAATTTCAGAAAAAGCAAGAGATGGAAAGTTGACTATTGAAGATCTTCAAGGAGGAACTTTTACAATAAGTAATGGAGGTGTTTATGGATCAATGCTATCAACACCAATACTTAACCTGCCTCAATCAGGCGTGCTAGGAATGCATAATATTGTTGAAAGACCTGTTGTAGTTGATGGAGAAATAAAAATTAGACCCATTATGTATTTGGCTTTGTCATATGATCACAGAATAATTGATGGCAAAGAGTCAGTTTCATTTTTAAAAATGGTAAAAGAAAATTTAGAAGACCCAAGAAGGTTGTTTTTGGATATTTAAATGTCGGAAAAATTTCAAGCAGTTGTAATTGGTGGGGGGCCTGGAGGTTATGTTTGTGCTATTAGGCTTGCTCAACTTGGATTAAAAACAGCATGTATTGAATCTAGAGGATCTCTTGGAGGAACATGCTTAAATGTAGGATGCATACCCTCAAAAAGCCTACTAAACTTATCTGAAGATTTTCATAAAGTTCAAAACTTATCTAACAAAGGAATTGAAGTTGGTGAAGTTAAGCTAAATCTTGAAAAAATGATGAAAAGTAAGGATAAAGCAGTGACTATACTTACTAAGGGTGTTGAGTTTTTGCTCAAGAAAAACAAGGTAACTTATTACAAAGGAACTGGAAGCTTCAAATCTCAAAATGAAATCATAATTAAGGATGATCAAAATAAAGAAACTACCATTGAAGCTGAAAAAATAGTGATAGCAACAGGTTCTGTTCCAGTGTCCTTACCTGGAATAGAAATTGATGAGAAAGTTATTGTTTCTTCAACAGGTGCATTAAAATTAGATAAAGTTCCAAAAAAAATGGTTGTTGTCGGTGGAGGCTACATAGGATTAGAAATGGGCTCTGTTTGGTCAAGATTGGGAGCTGAAGTACAAGTAGTAGAATTTTTAGATCATATTACGCCTGGTATGGATAAAGAAATTTCCTCAGAATTTATGAAGATTTTGAAAAAACAAGGTATCAAATTTAACATGCAAAATAAAGTTGAAGCTATTCAAAATAATAAAACAGGAGCGGTTGTTTCAACAATTGATAAAGATGGAAATAAAAATAAATTTGAATGTGATGTTGTACTTATTTCAGTTGGACGAAAAGCAAACACTAATGGTTTAAACTTAGAAGTTGCTGGAGTTGAATTAGATGAAAGAAAGAGAATTAAAACTGACAATGCATTTAAAACTAATATTGATAATATTTATGCGATAGGGGATGTTATAAGTGGGCCAATGCTTGCTCATAAAGCAGAAGATGAAGGAATTGCAGTCGCAGAAAATATTGCAGGCCAATCAGGCCATGTGAATTACGATACAATTCCAGGTGTAGTTTATACTACCCCTGAAGTTGCATCAATTGGAAAGACAGAAGAACAATTAAAAGAATCAAATATAAAATACAAAATTGGAAAGTTTTCATTTATGGCAAACTCTAGAGCAAAAGCTATAGATGATGCAGAAGGGTTTGTTAAAATTTTAGCAGACGAAACTACAGATAAAGTATTAGGTGCACACATTATTGGCCCTCATGCAGGAGAACTAATTGCTGAAATAGGTGTTGCAATGGAATTTGGTGCTAGCTCTGAAGATATTGCAAGAACTTGCCATGCTCACCCAACATTTTCAGAAGCTGTTAAAGAAGCAGCATTATCAGTAGATAAAAGGGCGATACACTCTTAGTTTTTTTTCATATTATTAAAATATGAAAGTACCGATTCTTTTACCAAATATATTTAACCATCCTTTTACCTATGAAAGTAATCTTGATTTAAAAATAGGTGATTATGTGGTTGTCCCTTTTGGTAAATCTAAAATTACAGGTGTTGTTTGGGATGAATTTGAAAAAAAAAATAATAGACATTTCAAAATCAAAAGTGTTTTAAAAAAATTAGATGTAGTTCCATTAAAAAAAACAACTATTAAATTTCTTAACTGGTTTTCTGAATACAATATAATTCCAAAAGGAATGGCGCTAAAGTTAGTTTTGTTAAGTAGTAATGCTATAGAGAAAATTCAAAAAGATGCATACAAAATTTTTGAGTCTAATATTAAAACAAATGCAATTGAGCTTTCTGATGAACAAAAAAAATCTCTTAGAAAAATGAATGTTTCCAATCAAAAATTTAGAGTTCATGTTCTTCAAGGAACAACTGGTTCAGGGAAAACAATGGTTTATTTTGAGGCTCTAAAAGCCATTATAAATAAAGGATTTCAGGGATTAATTTTATTACCTGAGATTGGCTTAACAGGTCAATTTGAAAAAAAATTCAAAGAATTTTTTGGTTTTACTCCAGCAGTTTGGCACTCAGGTATTACCAAGAAAAAGAAAGAAATTATTTGGAGTGGAATTACAAATGGAGAAATTAAAGTTGTCATAGGTGCTAGATCATCATTATTCTTACCATTTAAAAAATTAGGATTAATCATTGTTGATGAGGAACATGATCAATCTTACAAACAAGATGAAGGTGTTACCTATAATGCAAGAGATATGGCAATCTCAAGAGCATCATTTGAAAATATCCCTATCAATTTAATAACAGCAGTTCCGTCAATTGAAACTTATGAAAATATTAAAAAGGGTAAATTTACTATCTCAAAATTAGAAAAGCGTTATAAAAATGCATCACTACCTAATTATGAAATTATAAATCTCAATGAAACAAAATTGGAAAAACAATCATGGTTATCAAAAAAAATTATTGAAAAAGTAAATTTTCATCTTGATAAAAACGATCAAGTATTATTTTTTTTGAATAGACGAGGATTTTCTCCACACGTACTTTGTAACAAATGCTTCAATAGTTATTCATGTCCGAATTGTTCAATTAATTTAGTTTATCATAAAAAAAAGAATAATTTGTTGTGCCATTATTGTGGTTTTAAATCATCTTTAAAAAGAACTTGCGTAAAAGAGGGTGATTGTGAATTTATTTTTAGTGGTCCTGGTGTTGAAAGAATATCTGAAGAAGTTAAAAAAAATTTTCCATCAAAAAAAATTGAAATTTTTTCTAGTGATACAATGAATAAAAAAAGTTCTAGTGATAAATTAGAAAAAATAATTAATAATGAAGTTCAAATTTTAGTTGGAACTCAGTTAATTTCAAAAGGTTTTCATTTTCCTAGCCTTAATTGTATTGTTGTAGTTGATATCGATCTTTCTTCACAAGGACATGATCTAAGAGGAGCTGAAAAAAACTTACAGTTATACCATCAACTTTCTGGTCGAGCAGGAAGAACAGGAAAACCTGCAACTGTGTATTTTCAAACTTATAATACAAATACTAAAATGATCTCTGATTTGACTAATAGTAATCCTGATATTTTTCTTGATAGAGAATTAGATATTAGAAGACAAAACAATCTTCCTCCATTTCAAAGATTTATTTCATTAATCTTAACAGGAGACAATGAAGCAAGATTAGAAAAAGAAGCTTTTTATTTTAAAAACTTTATTGAAAAAAAAATTAAGGGAAGAGTTTTAGGACCAGTTAGTGCACCAATTTTTAGACTTAAAAAAAAATTTAGAATAAGAATGCTAATTAGGGGTTCAAAATCCCTTAACTTACAGAACTCAATCGCTGAAATTATCCCAAATTACAAATTTTCATCAGGAATAAAACTTTCAGTTGATGTCGACCCAATAAACTTCAATTAACCCAATAAAAAATAGTGTTTTAAACAAATGTGTTACTTGAAGACATTATACTCATATGCTAATTAGAGCGTGATTTTAAAATAATCTTCTACATAATAAAGGTAATAAGTTGAGCAAAAATAAGGGATTTTCGATAACTTCAAGCGAAAGATATTCTTTAGCTTTATACGAGCTTTCAAGTGAAAATAATGTGCTTGAAAAAGTAGAAGAACAATCATTATCTATTTTGGATTTAATTTCAGCAAGTAAAGATTTCTCAGATTTAATTAAAGATCCAACTAATAATCAAGAGGATCTTTTGAAATTTATAAATAATTTTTCTGATAATAATAAATTTGAAAACTTACTAAAAAATTTTTTAAGTTTTCTAGTTGTTAAAAGACGTTTTTTTTATGTAGAGCAAATATTAAAGAGTTTTTTAGAAACATGTTCTAAAAAAAGAGGTGAACTCAAGGCAGAATTAAAATCTGCTAAAGAATTAAATAGTGAAGAAATTTCAAAAATTACAGAAGAGCTTACAGAAAATTTTAGCTCTAAAATAAAATTAAACTACAAACATGACGAAAGTTTAATAGGAGGTTTAATAGTACAGGTAGGTAGTACTATGGTGGATACCTCAATTAAAAATAAATTACAACAAATTGAAAATAGAATGATAGAGGCATAAATGGAAATAAATCCTTCAGAAGTTACAAAAATATTAAAAGAACAAATCAAAAATTTTGGTGATAAAGCAGAAGTGACCGAAGTTGGCCAAGTACTTTCTGTTGGAGATGGTATTGCAAGAATTTATGGTCTTGACAATGTTCAAGCTGGTGAGATGGTTGAGTTTGCAGATGGCTCTAAGGGTATGGCATTAAACTTGGAAAGTGAAAATGTTGGTGTTGTAATTTTTGGTGACGATAGAAATATTAAAGAAGGAGATGTTGTTAAGAGAACTGGAAACATTGTAGATACTCCAGTTGGAAAAGAATTATTAGGAAGAGTTGTGGATGGTCTTGGTAATCCTATTGATGGCAAAGGTGCACTTGACAAAAGTGTTCAAAAAAGCAGGGTTGAAGTTAAAGCTCCAGGAATTATTCCAAGACAATCAGTAAGTGAACCAATGCAAACAGGTTTAAAATCAATCGATAGTTTGGTTCCAGTTGGAAGAGGACAACGTGAATTAATTATTGGTGATAGACAAACAGGCAAAACTGCAGTTGCAATTGATGCAATTATTAATCAGAAAAAAATTAATGAGTCTGGAGATGAAAAACAAAAACTTTATTGTGTCTATGTCGCTATTGGTCAGAAAAGATCAACTGTAAGACAAATTCAAAAAACTTTAGAGGAAGCTGGAGCAATGGAATATACTACAATTGTTGCTGCTACAGCCTCAGACTCGGCACCATTACAATTTTTAGCTCCCTACACAGGTTGTACAATGGGTGAGTATTTTAGAGACAACGGTATGCATGCTTTAATAATATATGATGATTTATCTAAGCAGGCTGTTGCTTACAGACAAATGTCTCTTCTATTAAGAAGACCTCCGGGACGTGAAGCATATCCTGGTGATGTATTTTATCTGCATAGCCGACTACTAGAAAGAGCGGCTAAATTAAGTGATGAGCATGGCGGAGGTTCTTTAACCGCACTTCCGATTATTGAAACACAAGGTGGAGATGTATCTGCATTTATTCCAACTAACGTAATCTCAATTACTGATGGTCAAATTTTCTTAGAAACAGAACTTTTCAATCAAGGTATTAGACCTGCAATTAACGTTGGATTATCCGTATCAAGGGTAGGTTCTTCAGCACAAACTAAAGCAATGAAAAAAGTATCAGGATCTATGAAGTTAGAGCTAGCTCAATATAGAGAAATGGCGGCATTTGCTCAATTTGGTTCTGATTTAGATGCATCAACTCAACAACTATTAAATAGAGGTTCTAAATTAACAGAACTTCTTAAACAAAAACAATATTCTCCAATGACAGTTGCTGAACAAGTTATTTCAGTTTTTTGTGGAGTAAAAGGTTACTTAGACGATATTGAATTAAAAGATATTGCTGAGTTTGAAAATAAAATAATTGAGAAATGTAAATCTGATAAACCTGAAATTGTAGAATCTATTTTATCTTCAGGAAAACTTGAGGATGATATGGAGAAATTACTTGTAGAAGTAATTGTGCAATTAAAGGAAAACTTTAAATCTTAATTAACTATGGCAAGTTTAGACGACCTTAAAAAAAGAATAGCTAGTGTAAAATCTACACAGAAAATTACAAAAGCTATGAAGATGGTAGCGGCGGCAAAACTTAGAAGAGCCCAGGAAAGTGCTGAAAAAGGAAGACCATATTCTGAAAAAATGAATAATATAATTCTAAATTTGTCTAGCGGAATTTCAGATAAAGAAAATGCTCCAAAATTACTATCAGGTTCTGGTAAAGATCAAATACATCTTTGTGTTGTTATGACATCTGATAGAGGTTTATGTGGTGGTTTTAATTCAAATATAATTAAAAAAGCTAAAAGTTATTTTGCTAAATTATCTGATGAGGGAAAAGAATTAAAAATTATCACAGTTGGTTCTAAAGGTAATGATCAGTTAAAAAGAGCATATGGTGATAAAATAATCTCTCATATATCTTTTAAAGAGTCTAAAAATGCTAATTACTTTGATGCAGAAAAAGTTGGTAAAATGGTTATAGAAAAATTTGAAGCTGAAGAGTTTGATGTTTGTACTATTTTTTATAATCAATTCAAAAATGTAATTACGCAAATTCCTCAAGCACAACAAATAATTCCTTTGAATGTTGAAAATTCAGAGGAAGATAAATCTGAGGATAGTTACGAGTTTGAACCAGATGAAGATGAAATTTTAAGCAATTTATTGCCAAAAAATATTTCAACACAAATATTTAAGGCAATGTTAGAGAATTCAGCTAGTGAACAGGGCTCAAGAATGAGTGCAATGGATAATGCAACCCGAAACGCAGGTGAAATGGTTGACAAGCTTACTATTGAGTATAATAGAAGTCGTCAGGCAGCAATTACTAAAGAACTAATAGAAATCATATCAGGAGCAGAGAGTTTATAATTATGAGCAAAGGAATAATTACACAAGTTATTGGAGCAGTAGTAGACGTAAAATTTGATGGAGATCTTCCAGAAATTTTAACGGCTTTAGAATGTAAAAATGGAGACAACAGACTGGTTTTAGAGGTTGCTCAGCATTTAGGAGAGTCTACCGTTAGAACAATTGCAATGGATGCTACTGAAGGACTGAAAAGAGGTGATGAGGTTACCAATACTAAAGCACCTATCCAAGTACCCGTTGGACCTGAAACATTAGGAAGAATCATAAATGTAATTGGTGAGCCTATTGATGAAAGAGGTGAAGTAAAAACTAGAGAAAGTTGGCCTATTCACAGAGCTGCTCCTGAATTTAATGAACAGTCAACAGAAACAGAAATCTTGGTCACAGGTATCAAAGTAATCGACTTGTTAGCACCTTATGCAAAAGGAGGAAAAATTGGACTATTCGGTGGAGCCGGTGTTGGAAAAACAGTTTTAATTATGGAGTTAATTAACAACGTTGCAAAAGCACACGGCGGTTTCTCAGTTTTTGCTGGTGTTGGAGAAAGAACTAGAGAAGGAAATGATTTATATCATGAGATGATAGACTCAGGTGTAATCAAAAAAGATGGAGCTGGATCTAAAGCCGCCCTAGTTTATGGACAAATGAATGAACCTCCAGGAGCTAGAGCTAGAGTTGCTCTTACAGGATTGACTGTAGCTGAGTATTTTAGAGATCAAGAAGGTCAAGACGTTCTTTTCTTCGTAGATAATATTTTCAGATTTACTCAAGCAGGTTCAGAGGTATCGGCTCTATTGGGAAGAATACCTTCTGCAGTTGGTTATCAGCCTACACTTGCAACTGATATGGGTAACCTTCAAGAAAGAATTACAACTACTAACAAAGGATCGATTACTTCAGTACAAGCTATTTATGTACCAGCTGATGACTTAACTGACCCTGCGCCTGCAACTTCATTTGCTCACTTGGATGCAACTACTGTTCTTTCAAGACAAATTGCAGAAATAGGTATTTATCCAGCAGTTGACCCACTTGACTCTACTTCAAGAATTTTAGACCCAAGAATAGTTGGTGATGAGCATTATAGAGTTGCTAGAGAAGTTCAAAAAATCTTACAAACTTATAAATCTTTACAAGATATTATTGCCATTTTAGGTATGGATGAACTATCTGAAGAAGATAAATTAGTTGTAGCCAGAGCTAGAAAAATTCAGAGATTTTTATCTCAACCATTCTTTGTTGCAGAGGTATTTACTGGTTCTCCCGGTAAGTTAGTTGATTTAGATTCAACGATAAAAGGCTTTGCTGCCATCTGTAAAGGTGATTATGATCATTTACCAGAAGCTGCTTTTTATATGGTTGGAACGATAGAAGAAGCGATAGAAAAAGCTGATAAAATGGCTAAGGAAGCAGCAGCTTAATGAGTGAAGAGTTTAAGATTGAGATAGTAAACCCAGAAAAATCTTTTTTAGTTAAAGAGGATGCCTCAGAAGTTGTTGTACCTGCTTTTGAAGGTGAAATGGGCATACTTAAAGATCATATATCTATTATCTCATTTTTAAAACCTGGAATTATCAAAATTTTATCCAAATCTGGAGATGAAAACTATTATGTTGAGGATGGGATTGTTGAATTTAAAAATAATAATTTATCAATTTTAACTAGCTCAATTTTCAATCTTACAGATTTAGATAAATCTAAACAGCAAGACTTACTCAAATTAGCTGAAGAGGAAGCAGGCAAGCCTGATATTTCTGATCAATCAAAATATTTAGTTGATCAAAAAATTGAAGTATTAAGATCTCTTAATTAATAATTTTTCTAACTTTTTCTTGAAGTTCTTTATAAACGTGCAGTTTAAAGTCTACTACTACTTCTGTAATTTGATCAAGATCTATCCATTTCCAATCTAAAAATTCTGGATTTTTAGTTTTAATATCAATTTCCTTTTCATCTCCAGTAAATTTCATTAAAAACCATTTTTGTTTTTGTCCTTTGTATTTACCTTTCCAAATAATTCCTAATAAACGATCAGGAAGTTCATAGGTAATTGTGCCATCAAATTCTTTTATTAATTCTACACTTTTAACACTAGTTTCTTCTTCTAGTTCTCTATAGGCTGCTTTTAAAAAATCCTCACCTTCATCAACCCCACCTTGCGGCATTTGCCAAAATTTTTTTGCATTATCTATTCTTCTTGCAACAAAAACTTTATTATCATTATTTAATAAAACTATTCCTACCCCAGTTCTTAGTGGTAGGTCACTAAAGTTCTTATTCATATTATCCGTTTAATAATTTTATTGCGTAATTTAATTGATTATCAGTATCAGTTTTAATTCTAAAATCATCACCTTCTTCATTCACTTCAATATCGGGTCTTACACCAACTTCAGATATAGACTTTCCAGAAGGAAGATAATATTTTGCAACTGTTAATCTTATAGCTCCTTTATTTTTTAGAGGAATTATTGATTGTACAGATCCTTTACCGTAACTATTTTCACCGAGTATAATTGCTCTTTTATGGTCTTTAAGTGCTCCTGCAACAATTTCAGATGCTGATGCAGACCCATAATTTATCAGCACAACTAAAGTTTTACCTTCAGTAATATCTCCTTTTCTAGCAAACCATTTTCTATTTTCTGATTTTTTTCTACTTTTTGTTGATACTATTTCTCCATTTTCTAAAAAAAAATCGGATATTGTTATTGCTTGAGATAATAGACCGCCAGGATTATTTCTAAGGTCTAATATGAATGCTTTTAAGTTATCATTCTGTTTTAATTTTTTGATCTGTTTTTTTATTTGATCGCTACTGTTGTCATTAAAAGAAGTTAATCGTATGTAACCAATATTATTTTCCAAAAGATCAGACTTAACTGATTGGACTTCAATTATTTCTCTAGTTATATTAAATGTAATAGCTTTTTTTACTCCTCGTCGTCTTATTGTAAGTTCAATATCAGTACCTACAAGACCTCTCATTAGGTCAACGGCTTCACTCAATGATTTTCCTTGTACCTGAATATTATCTATTTTAACAATATAGTCTCCAGCTTTAATGCCTGCTTTTGATGCGGGAGTATCATCTATAGGAGTAATAACTTTTACAACACCTGCTTCCATACTAACTTCAATTCCAAGGCCACCAAACTCCCCACTAGTTTCGGTTTGCATTTCCTGAAATATCTCTGGTGCCATATAAGATGAATAGGGATCAAGTGATTGAAGAAGACCATTGATCGCTGAGTCCATACTTTTAGATTGATTAATTTCATCGACGTATTCATTGTTTATTTTTTCAAGGACTTCACCAAATAAATCAATTTTTTTATAAATATCTAATTCAGCTGAATTTACTGAATATGAAAAAAAAAAAGAGAATAAAAAAAAATTTAAAAAGAATTGAATTTTCCTCATATAATAACTTTTTCTTTTGGGATTAATTCTGACCAAATTTTTTCAAGCTCATAAAATTTTCTTTTTTCAGGATGAAAAATGTGAACAATTAAATCAATACCATCAACAAGTTTCCACTCATTACTTTCTTTACCTTCTATTTTAGAATTTTTAATGCCATTATCCTTTAACTTTTCTAAAACTTGTTCTGATAAAGATTGAATGTGTCTTGAAGAAGTACCACTTGCAATTATCATATAATCAGCCATTGAACTTTTATCTTTAAGGTCAATAGTGACAATATCTTGCGCTTTGTTGAGATCCAGTGTGTCAATTACAACTGATTTAAGATCAAAAATTTTATCCATTAATTAAAATTAGACTATCAAATTTTTCTTAATTGAGAAGATGAAATGTTGACTTTTTTAAATTCTACAAAAGTAAGAGTTTTATTATTTAGTCTCTTAAATGTCTTTGATTTTAAAGAATTTTTTTTATAACCGTGACGATCAAATACAATGATACTGCATTTTTGCGAAATTAATTCTGATTTATGCCATTTGTGAAAGCTAATTAAGTTATCTGCTCCCATTAAAAAAAAAATTTCAATATTTTTATTTTTTTTAAGATAGTTGATCAAATCAATAGTCTTATTAGATTTTACAATATTCTCATAAAATTTAACTTTTATGAAAGAATTTAGTCCTATTATTTTTTTACAATCTTTTATTTTTTTAGATATGGGCGTTTTACTTTCGGCTTTGAGTGGATTTTTTTTAGTAATTGCCCAAATAATTTTTTCAAGTTTAAATCTTTTTCTAGCTTCCTTTGATATTGCTAAATGACCTTTGTGAGCTGGATCGAATGAGCCTCCTAAAATTCCAATTTTCATTTTCTATATTTAGTTTATTTTCTTATTTTTCCTTTACTTGAGATTTCATATTTGTATGAAACTAATTGTTCTAATCCAACAGGACCTCTTGGGGGAAGTTTATTTGTTGATATGCCTACTTCTCCACCAAATCCAAATTCACCACCATCAGCAAATTGTGTTGAAGTATTATGCATTGCTATTGAACTTTTAACATTCTTTAAAAATTTATTAGCTGTATTTTTATTTGAAGTAATAATTGAGTCGGTATGCATAGTTCCATATTTATTAATATGATGAATAGCTTCATCAGAACTTTTAACAACTTTAACTGATACAGCAGCCGTTAAATATTCTGTAGACCAGTCTTTTTCTTTAGCTGGATACATTTTTCCTTTGTAGTATTTTCTTAAGATATTATCTCCATATATTTTACAATTCTCATCCTCAAGTTTCTTTAAAATTGGATTACAAAATTTTTTAACTATTTTGTCATGAAATAAAATAGTTTCAGTTGCACCACAAATAGCTGTATTTCTTAATTTTGCATTATAAACAATATTTGATGCCATATTTAATTCTGCATTTTTATCAATAAATGTGTGGCAGATACCCTCTAAGTGACCAATTATAGGAACTGTTGAAAAATCTTGAACTCTTTTAACTAAGTTTTTTCCACCTCTAGGAATTATTACATCGATATATTTTTTCATTTTAGAAAGCATGATGTCGACCACTATTCTATCTTTCGAGTCTACAAATTGAATATAATTCTCATCAACCTTATTTTTTCGAAGAGCTTGTCGAAATAATTTTGCTAATATTCTGTTAGTATTTATAGCCTCTGATCCACCTTTTAGAATTACAGCATTACCAGATTTAAAGCATAGACTCGCTACATCAGACGTTACATTAGGTCTACTTTCAAAAATAACACCTATTACGCCAATTGGTATAGTCACTCTTTTAATGTTTAATCCATTTGGTCTAGTCCATTTTTTTAAAGTAACATTTACAGGATCTTTTAGTTTTGAAATTTTAATAATCGAGTTTCTTATGTTTTTTAGTTTTATTTCATCAATTCTAAGTCTGTTAATTAAGTTTTCTTTAACTCCTTTATTTTTAGCAAATTTAATATCTTTTAAGTTTTCTCTTAAAATTGAT
>CABXRX010000022.1 GCA_902514745.1 uncultured Pelagibacteraceae bacterium
AGTAAAAACAATCACCAAATAAAGTTTATAATGAAAAAAGTTTATTACGGAAAAGCTGTGTACGACAAGAAAGAAATTAATGCTGTTATAAAAGTATTAAATAATAACAGCCTATCTCTAGTTGATGGAAAAAACGTAAAAAAACTTGAAAAAATGGTTTCAAAAATATTTGGAAAAAAATATGGTTTAATGGTTAATTCAGGTTCATCAGCAAATCTATTGGCCTTGGCTGCTATGAATTTTAAGAAAGGGTCAGAAATAATTACACCTAATCTGACATTTTCCACCACTATTGCACCAATATATCAACTTGGTCTTATTCCTCATTTTATTGGGGTAGATGAAAATAAATTTGTTGCTGATATTTCTCAAATTGAAAAATGTATAAATAAAAAAACAGTGGCTTTAATGATCCCTAATCTATTAGGGAATATTCCTCAATTAAAAAAAATCTACAAAATTGCAAAAAAATATTCTTTAAAAGTTATTGAAGATTCCGCAGATACGATTGGATATAAAATTAATAATAGAAATGCTGGAAAGTTATCCGATGTGACAACAAATAGTTTTTATGCTTCTCATATAATAAATGGAGCAGGAACCGGTGGAATAGTATGTTTCAATGATTTTAAATTATATTTAAGAGCAAAATTGTTAAGAGGATGGGGAAGATCATCTGCTACATTTAATGAGTCAGAAAACATTGAAAAAAGATTTAGAAAGAAAGTCTCAGGAATTTATTATGATGCAAAATATATTTTTTCAGATTTAGGATATAATTTTTTACCCTCTGAAATATCAGCTACATTTGCAATAGAACAGATAAAAAAATTAAATGAAAATATTAAAGTTAGAAATAAAAATTTTGACTTATTAAAAAATTTTTTTTCATCATATGAAGATCTTTTAAAATTACCTGAACAATATGAAAATATTAAGACACCTTGGCTAGCATTTCCTTTGGTAATAAAAAAAAATAATAAGTTTGATAGAAAATCATTACAAATTTATTTTGAAAAAAATAACATTCAAACAAGAACAATATTTACTGGAAATATTTTAAGACAACCAGTTATGAAGAATAGAAAATATAAAAAACATAGAAATTGTGATAAAGTTGCAGATGATGTTATGAAAAATGGTATTTTATTAGGCTGTCACCATGGAATGAATAAAAATGAAATAAATTATATTTGTAAAACTTTTAAAAATTTTCTTAAGCATGCAAATAATTCAAACTAAATTTGAAGGCTTATATTTTATTAAAAGAAAAAATTACTCTGATAAAAGAGGTTATTTTAGAGAGCTTTTTAAAAGTAAAGAAATAAAAAAAAAATTTTGTTTTGATTATATTTCCTGTTCTCAAAAAAATGTTTTAAGGGGATTACATATTCAAACTACTAATCCACAGGATAAGTTAATTACAGTGTTTTCTGGAAAAATATTTGATGTTGTAGTTGATTTTAGAAAAAACTCTAAAACATTTGGAAAATATTTTTCTGTAATTTTAAGTTGTAGGGAAAATAAATCTTTGCTTATTCCAGCAGGATTTGCACATGGATTTTGTGCTTTAGAGGATGATTCATTATTGCATTATAAATGTACGCAATACAGGAATAATTCCTCTGAAACTGGAATAATTTGGAATGATAAAAAACTAAACATAAAATGGCCAATAAAAAAACCAATTCTATCTGATAAAGATAAATTAAATTATACTTTTGATGATTTTGTAAATTTAAGTAAATAATTTTACAAATTAATATACCTATTTTTTTACTAATTCTGCCTGGGCTGCTGCTAATCTTGCTATTGGAACTCTATAAGGTGAGCAAGAAACATAGTCTAATCCTACTTTTGCACAAAATACTATACTTAGTGGATCGCCACCATGTTCTCCACAAATTCCTAATTTGAGTTTTTTATTTTGAATTCTTCCTTTATCAACTGCAATTTCAACTAAGTCGGCAACCCCTTCATCTATAGATACAAATGGATCTATTGAAAATATTTTATTATCTATATAATCATTTAAGAATTTTCCACTGTCGTCTCTGCTAATTCCAAAGGTAGTTTGAGTTAAGTCATTAGTACCAAAACTAAAAAACTCAGCATGCTTTGCTATTTCTTTTGCCTTTATGGCAGCTCTTGGTAACTCAATCATTGTTCCAACCATAAACTCTATCTTAACTTTATTCTTTTTTTGTACTTCACTTGCAACATTAATTACTAAATCTTTCATTATCTTTATTTCAGCTTCAGTAGATACTAAAGGTATCATAATCTCTGGGAAAGCTGATTTAATTTTTTTGTTTTTTAGTTCAACTAATGCTTCAAAAATAGCTCTGCATTGCATTTCATATATTTCAGGAAATGATATTCCAAGTCGACAACCCCTATGACCTAACATTGGATTTTGTTCATGAAGCTCCTCTATTCTGGATACTACTTCTTTAATTGGAAGACCGACCATGTTCGCAACCTCATTTACCTCTTTTTCTGTTCGAGGTAAAAACTCATGTAGAGGAGGGTCTAACAACCTAACTGTAACGGGTAAACCTCTCATAATCTTAAAAATTTCTACAAAGTCTTTTTTTTGATGTGGTAAAAGTTTTTCAAGTGCTTTAGCTCTATCTTCTTTAGTTTTAGATAAAATCATTTCACGAACAGACAAAATTCTTTCTTCATCAAAAAACATATGCTCTGTTCTACAAAGACCAATGCCTTCTGCTCCAAAATCTTTAGCTGTTTTTGTATCTTTGGGTGTTTCTGCGTTTGTTCTTATATTTAGTTTTCTAAAACTATCTGCCCATGACATTAATTTAGAGAAATCACCTGAAATTTCTGGTTTTACAGTTGCAACACTTCCTGAAATAATTCTACCTGTGGATCCATCAATAGTTATAATATCACCTTCCTTAATTTCTATCGACGAGGTTTTAAATGATTTATTTTCATAACTAATATCAATTTCACTTGAACCAGAAACACAAGGTCTACCCATTCCTCTTGCAACAACAGCTGCATGGCTTGTCATTCCACCTCTTGCAGTCAAAATTCCTTTAGCTGCATGCATTCCTTGAATATCTTCTGGTGAAGTCTCTACTCTTACTAAAATTGTATCTTGCATCATTCCAGTCAATCTTTCAGCCTCTTCAGATGTAAATACGACTTTGCCACTTGCTGCCCCGGGGGAAGCTGGCAAACCATAAGCAATAACATTAATCGAACTTTTTTCGTCTAATGTAGGATGCAGTAAAGTGTCCAATGAATTTGGGTCAATTCTTAAAACAGCTTCTTTTTTTGAAATTAATTTTTCTTTGACCATATCAACTGCTATCTTTACCGCTGATTTAGCTGTTCTTTTTCCAGATCTAGTTTGAAGCATCCATAATTTTTTATTTTCAACTGTGAATTCGACATCTTGCATATCTTTATAATGTTTTTCTAATTTTTTTAAAATTTTGTTAAGTTTTTTATAAACATTTGGCATAACCTCCTCCATTGATGGAGCTTTTACTTTAGCTTGTTGTCTTGCCCTTTTGGTTATGTATTGAGGTGTCCTAGTTCCAGCTACAACATCTTCACCTTGAGCATTTATTAAATATTCACCATAAATTTCATTTAATCCGTCAGAGGGGTTTCTTGTAAATACTACTCCAGTTGCACAATCTTCACCCATATTACCAAAAACCATTGATTGTACATTTACTGCCGTACCCCATTCAGCAGGAATTTGATTTAATTTTCTATAAACTTTTGCTCTATTACTTTCCCAAGACAAAAATACTGCACTAATTGCACCAAATAATTGATGATAAACATCTTGTGGAAAATCTTTTTTAGCTTTTTCTTTAACAGTTCTTTTAAAATCAACTATCAAACCATCCCAATCATTTTCATCAAGATCCGTATCTAATAGGACACCCTTTGTAAGCTTATAATTTTCAATTAGTTCCTCAAAATGATAACCCTCTACTCCCATTACTACATTTCCATACATTTGAATAAATCTTCTATAGCTATCTTTAGCAAATCTCCCATTTGATGTTTTTAAAGCTAAAGCATTAACGGTCTTATCATTTAAACCTAGATTTAAAATTGTATCCATCATACCCGGCATAGACACTCTAGCTCCAGATCTCACTGAAAGTAGCAAAGGATTTTTTAAATCACCAAATTTTTTACCTACATCCTTTTCCACAATCTTTAATTCTTTTTTTATTTGAATTACTAAATTTTTATTCAATTTTTTTTTATCTTTATAAAAAAGCTCACACACCTTTGTTGAAATTGTAAATCCTGGTGGAACTGGAAGACCCATTCTTCCCATTTCTGATAAATTTGCACCTTTGCCACCTAAAAAATTTTTAGGATCTTTTATTTTTTTACCCTCCTTAGATTTGAAATTTAAAATTAGTTTGTTCATTAATGGGAATCGATTAGTGAAAAATTAACATAATAATCGAATGTTTTACATAACATTTGAATTAGTTCCAGTCTGTTTTTCTTAATTGTGATATCGTCCTCATTAACAATGACATTGTCGAAAAAATCAAAAATTACTTTTTTGGACTCGGCTAAATTATTGATGGATAGATCAAAATCCTCATCTTTATTAATATTTTGAAAGTATTTTCTTAATTCATTTATTTTTTTATATAAATTTTTTTCAAACTCAGTTTTAAAAATACCAGGGTCAGTTGTATTTGATAATTCTAATTTTTTATCTTTTAACTCACTTTCCAATATGCTTGAAGCTCTTTTGAAGCTTGAAATTACATCTATTCCATTAGGTTTTTTGATGAACTTATCTAAACTTTTAGCTTTACCAAAAATAATCACTGATTGATCTAAATTTAGAAAGCTTGTGGAGGCTAGAATGATATCACTTCGAATGTTCTCTTCTTTCATATAAAATTTTAATCTATCCATCAAAAAACTTATCAATTCGTTTTGGAGAGATTTGTTTTCAAATTCAAAACCTTGATCTAAATACAAACCAGCTGAGTAACTAATTAAATCTCTAATTTTAAAATCTTTTTTATTTTCAACTATTGTTTTGATTATCCCTAAAGCTAATCTTCTTAGAGCAAATGGATCTTTTGAACTTGTTGGCTTTTGATTTATTCCAAAGAAACCTACTAGCGTATCTATTTTATCTGCCAAAGATAATACCACACTATAAGGCTTTTTGGGTACTTTTGAATTTAATCCAGCTGGCAAATATTGTTCACTAATAGCTTTACAAACATCTTTCTCAAATCCCTGAGCTTCTGCAAAGTACCCTCCCATAATACCTTGAAGCTCTGGAAATTCTCCAACAAGGTCGGAAACTAGATCAACTTTACAAATAGATGCAGATAATTCAACTTTATCCTTGCTAATTAATAATTCGTCAGAAAGCATTCCGCCTAGTTTTCTCATTCTTTGAACTTTATCAAAATATGTTCCAAGTCCTTTGAAATAATTCATGGATTTAAGCATTGAAACTCTTTTCACTAAATTTTGTGATTTATCTTTCTTCCAAAAAAATTCAGCATCATTCAACCTGGCTTCTACAACTCTTTCATTTCCAATTTTTATTAGTCCGTTTATATCCTTCTTATTAGTTACGACTAAAAATTCATTTGTAATATTTCCTTTTTTATCAAAAGTTGGAAAATATTTTTGATGATGCTGCATAGTAATTATTAAAATTTCTTTAGGAATATTTAGAAATTTTCTATTAAATTCACACAATATGACGCTGGGTTGGTCTGTCAGATCAACAACTTCATCAAGTAACTGGGGATTGTTTTCAATTGTTATATTTTTCTTACTTGAAATATCATTTAATTTTTTTTCTATAAAATTTTTTCTTTGATTATGATCTATGACGATATTTTGTTTTTTAAAAAAATTATTATAATCTTTGAAATCAATAAATATTTTTTTCTTCTCCTCAAACTCTTTATCTATAAATGTTGAATTTGAAGAAGTTAAATGATAAAAATCAAAAACTAATTTTTTTTTATCAAATATTGCTAAAATTGATTTTAATGGTCTTCCCCAGTTTAAATTAAAATCACTCCATCTCATAGATTTTTTCCACTGAATTTTGTGTAATATTGATGGAACTAATTCTTCTAATAAATCTTGAGTATTAAGTTTTTTTGATTTTGTTTTAAAAAAATAAAACTCACCTTTATCTGTTGTTTTTTTAAAAAGATCTTTTTTAACAATATTATTTGACCTGATAAATCCTTCTAATGCCACTTCTGGAGCTTTTACATTTGGGCCCTTTATTTCTTCTGATTTTAAAGTTATCTGTTTTTGCAAACCTTCTAACAAAACAACTAGTCTATTTGGTGTTGAAAATGATGAGCTTTTTTTAAAAGAAATTGATTTTTCATTAAATGATTTAATAAAATTATTTAAAAGGTCTTCTCTTAAACTCTTTTGAAGGGATGAGGGTATTTCTTCACTAAATAATTCTAAAAAAAATTCTGACATTTAGCTTTGACTATCTAGCCAAATACCTGCGGCCGCTTTAGTAATATCTCTAATTCTTCCAATATATCCAGCTCTTTGAGCTACACTTATAGCTCCTCTAGCATCTAAAATGTTAAATACATGGCTTGCTTTTAAACATTGGTCATATGCTGGTAATGATATTTTTTTTTCTACAAGAGATTTGGCTTCTTGCTCAATCATATCAAACATTTTTAACAAGCTGTCAACATTTGCATGTTCAAAGTTGTATGCTGAAAATTCTTTTTCTGCTTGATGAAAAACATCATGATATTTTATTCCTTCATCATTCCATATTAAATCATAAATATTCTCTTGTTGTTGGGTAAACATGCATATTCTTTCTAATCCATATGTAATTTCTACTGAAACAGGTTTACATTCATACCCTGCCATCTGTTGAAAATAAGTGAACTGTGTAATTTCCATACCATCACACCAAACTTCCCAACCTAAACCTGCTGCTCCAAGTGTGGGGCTTTCCCAATCATCCTCAACAAACCTTATATCATGTTTATTATGATCAATTCCAATCACTGACAAACTATTAAGGTATAATTTTTTTATGTTATGTGGTGAAGGTTTTATCAAAACTTGAAATTGATAATAATGTTGCAATCTATTTGGATTGTCACCATATCTTCCATCCGTTGGTCTTCTTGATGGTTGAACATAAGCAGTCTTCCAATGTTTTGGACCTAATGATCTAAGAGTGGTTGCAGGATGAAAGGTTCCAGCACCAACTTCCATATCGTATGGCTGAAGAACAATACATCCTTTTTTACTCCAAAATTTTTGGAGATTAAGAATTGTATCTTGAAATGATTGAAATTTTTGTTTTGGTTTTTTTGTTTTAGAAACCATATCTTTGCCAGATTGACCTTTCGTCCAAAATATTGGCTAATTGATCTACTTGATTATTTGATGAAGAAAGTTTTTGACTTAACCAACCTTTAGATTTTTCAAATTTTTTAATCACAACATCATTTCCAAATTTTTCTTTTAAAACTTGATGAGCATCTCCTATTCCATCTATCAATCCTAAATCTTTTGCTTTACTTCCTGACCAAAATTCTCCAGAAAAAAGTTCTATTTCGGATTTATTTAACTTAGTGCCTCTGCTTTTTTCTACTACATCAATAAAATCTTTATGTAAATCTAGTTGAATATTTTTTAATCTTTCTATGTCTTCATTTTTTTCTTCTAAAAAAGGATCTAAAGTACTTTTGTTTTTTCCAGCAGTGTGTACTCTTCTCTCAACGCCAATTTTTTTTATCAACTCTGTAAATCCAAAAGAAGAATAGATAACTCCTATAGAGCCAATTATTGAGCTTGAATTTGCATAAATTTCATCTCCAGCGCATGAAATTAAATATCCACCAGACGCCGCAACATCTTCAGCAAATACAATTACTTTTTTGTTGTTTTTTTTTGCTTCCTGTCTAATAAAATTATAAATCATGTGTGATTGAACTGGTGATCCACCAGGTGAGTTTATAGTTATAGCTACACAAGACGCTTTTTTTAGTGAAAAAGCCTTTTTGATAAGTTCTTCTTGACCAGCAAAATCTATACCTTGTTTGAATTTCCCAGCATTTCCAATCACTCCATTCAGTTTTATATGAGCTACGGTCTTTTTCTTTTTAAAAAAAGAGAACATTGTTATTCCTTATAGAATTATTTATTGAATATATAAATTACTTATAAATGAAGATTTAGGTGCGTCAATTGATAAGTAATATATAAAACTCAAATATATATATTTAAAATCATTATGGGAACTGTTGTTCAGCTTAAAAACCAAATAAACGACACATACTTTCAACTTAAAGATTCTGTTGAAGACAAACTAATTCTTACTGAAGAAAAAATAAAATCAAAATTGGCGAGTGATGTCGGATTGGTTCAAAAAATGACAAACTATCATATTCAAACTGGTGGAAAAAGATTAAGAGCCCTATTAACACTTGGATCTGCAAAGTTATGTGGATACAATAAAGGATCAAGAGATATTAATTTGGCAGCTTGTGTTGAATTAATTCATGGCGCAACTTTAATGCATGATGATGTAATTGATGAAGGAACGGTAAGAAGAGGTAAAGACACATTAAATAAAGTTTGGGACAATCATTCATCAGTTTTAATTGGAGACTATTTATTAAGTCGATGTTTTGAAATGATGGTAGAGGATGGTAATTTGGAGGTTTTAAAATTATTATCATCAACTTCCTCAAAAATTGCTCAGGGAGAAGTTTTGCAGCTTCAACATAAAGGTGAAGTTGATATGCTTGAAGAGACTTACCTTAAAATCATATCAGCAAAAACTGCTGAGCTTTTTGCGGCTGCAACAAAAGTAGGTGCAATTTTATCAGATGTCGACACTAAGGAAAAAGATGCTCTTGAGTTTTATGGTAGAAATCTTGGATTAACTTTTCAAATTGCTGATGACACTCTTGATTACAATTCAGATTTAAAATTATTTGGTAAAAAAATAGGTCAAGATTTTTTTGAAGGTAAGATTACTTTACCTGTAATTATACTATTTCAAAAAATAGATATTGATGAAAAAAAATTATTAACAGAATTTTTTAAAAAAGACTCAAGAGAAAAAGATGACTTTAACAAAATAATTTTTTTAATAAAAAAATATGACATCATAAATGAATGCTATCAAAAAGCTCATCATTATATCAATCTTGCCTCTAATTCTCTTACAGTATTTAAGGATTCAAAACAAAAAACAATTCTTAAAAATCTTACTTCATTCAGTTTATCCAGAAATTTTTAAGGACTTAATAAAGATTTTATCCAACTACCACTTTTGTTAATAGTATAATTTAATCTTTCATGAATTCTGCTATCTCCATCTAACCAAAATTCAATTCTTGATGGTAATAAATTCCAACCAGACCAATGGCTAGGTCTTGGAACATTTTTTTGATCTTTAAATTTTTCTTTGAACTCTTCAATTGAGTTAATAAGTTCATCTCTATTTTTTAATTTTTTACTTTGTTTTGATGCCCAAGCACCAATTCTACTATCATAACCTCGTGAATTATAATATCGATCAGCAACACTGTCTTCTATTTGGGTTATCGTTCCACTAATTCTTATTTGTCTTAAAAGACTTTTCCAATGAAAACACATTGCAGCATTTGGATTTTCTTTAAGCTCATTACTCTTTTGACTATTTAAATTAGTATAAAATACAAATCCATTTTGATTAAACTCTTTTAATAAAACCATTCTGACTGATGGCAGGTTGTTTCCACTAGATGTTGCTAATGAGAGAGCATTAGGATCATTAGGCTCTGATTTTTTTGCCTCATCCATCCACACTTTAAACAATTGAATAGGATCATCTAGATCTAAGAAACAATTATTGAGACCAAGTGAGTTTTTTTGATTCATAATTTAAACAAAATAATCTATATAATATAAATAATGTCATTTAATACTTTTGGAAAGCTATTTCGTTTCTCAACTTGGGGAGAATCTCATGGGCCAGCTATAGGCTGTATAGTAGATGGTTGCCCACCAAACATAAGCATTAAAGAACAAGATATACAAATTGAACTGGATAAAAGAAAACCAGGACAATCAAAATTTACAACTCAACGTAAAGAAGATGATAAAGTTCAAATTCTGTCTGGAGTATTTGAGGGAAAAACAACCGGAACTCCCATATCGCTCATAATTTATAACAAAGATATGAGATCTAAAGATTATGGGAACATAAAAAATAAATTTAGACCAGGACATGCGGATTTAACTTATTTTATGAAATATGGAATTAGAGATTATAGAGGTGGAGGAAGATCCTCTGCAAGAGAAACTGCAGCTCGAGTTGCAGCTGGTGCAATAGCTAAGTTAGTTCTACAGAATAAATTAGGTAAAAAATTTAAAGTTATAGGAGCAGTAACTCAATTAGGAATATTAGGATGTGATACAAATCAATGGAATGATAAAATAATCACAAAAAATCCATTTTTTTGTCCAGATAAATCAATGATTAAACTTTGGGAAAAGTATTTATTAAGTATTAGAAAATCTGGATCTTCTTGTGGAGCTATGATTGAAATTAGAGCAAGGGGAGTGCCAGCAGGATTAGGTGCCCCAATATATTCTAAATTAGACTCTGATATTGCTTCTGGTTTAATGAGTATCAATGCTGTTAAAGGTGTCAATATTGGATCTGGAACAAACTCAGCACAATTAAGTGGGGAACAAAACTCAGACGAAATTTCTCAAAAAGGTAAAAAATTAAAATTTGATTCTAATAATGCTGGGGGAATCTTGGGTGGCATATCAAGTGGTCAAGAAATTATTGCCTCGTTTGCTGTAAAACCCACATCATCAATTTTAACAACAAGAAAAACAATTAATAAATTTGGAAAAAATACAACTATTTCAGTTAAAGGCAGACATGACCCGTGTGTTGGGATAAGAGCAGTACCTGTTGGTGAAGCAATGATGAATTGTGTTTTGTTAGATCATTATTTAATGCACAAAGCTCAGTGCAATTAAAACTATTTTTAATTTTTAACTACTTTTATTGAGTCTTTTGTAAATAAAACATCTAGAATTTTTTTTGAAATTTGTGAAGCATTTAACCCTGCAATATCGTACATTTTTTTAGGAATATTTTGTTCAATAAAAATATCAGGCAAAGTCATTGCTCTAAACTTTAATCCTTTGTCAAATATTCCTTTCTCAGCTAATAAATTTTTAACATGAGAACCAAAACCACCTATCGATCCTTCTTCAACGGTTATCATTACCTCATGTTGTCTAGCACATTTTAAAATAAGTTCTTGATCTAAAGGTTTTGCAAATCTTGCATCTATAATTGTTACTGATACACCTTTATTTTTTAATTCTTCAGCTGCTAATTTGCATTCTTCAAGTCTTGTTCCCAAACTTAAAATACAAACTTGATTTCCTTCTTGAACTATTTTTCCTTTGCCTATTTCAATCTTTTCTTCAATTGATGGTAAATCTAGGCCCACTCCCACTCCTCTAGGATACCTTATTGCACATGGTTTATTGTTAATATCAACAGATGTATTAATCATTTTTACTAACTCAACTTCATCACTTGCTGCCATTACAATAAAATTAGGTAAAGTTGATAAATATGTAATATCAAATGAACCAGCATGTGTAGACCCGTCAGCGCCAACTAAACCTGCTCTATCTATTGCAAACCTTACTGGTAAACTTTGAATAGCTACATCATGCACTACTTGATCATAAGCTCTTTGAAGAAAAGTGGAATAAATTGCAGCATAAGGTTTATAACCTTCTGTAGCTAGACCAGCAGCAAAAGTTACTGCGTGTTGTTCTGCTATACCAACATCAAACATTCTTTTAGGAAATTCTTTTCCAAAAATGTCCATACCTGTGCCGCCTGGCATTGCAGCTGTAATTCCTACAATTTTACTATCTTTTTGAGCATGTTTAACAAGCGTATTAGCAAATACTTTTGTATAAGCTAGAAGATTGCTTCCACTTTTAACTTGTTCCCCTGTCTTTACATTAAATTTAGAAACACCATGGTAATGATCAGACGCTTTTTCTGCATATGAATAACCTTTTCCTTTTTGTGTTTTAATATGGATCATAATTGGGCCTTCATGTTTTGAGTCCCTTGCATTTTTAAGAATTGGAATAATAGTATTTAGATCATGACCATCAATTGGACCAGCATAGTAAAAACCTAATGAGTTAAATAAAGTACCACCAGTAAATGCCGAACGTAAAAAATCTTCAGCTTTACCGGCCTTAGCGCTAAATCTTTTTGAGAATGCTGAAGTAATTAACTTAAGTGTTTCTCTTAAACTAAAATATATTTTTCCAGTAAATAATTTTGCCAAATATGTTCTCATAGCTCCTACTGGTTTTGCAATAGACATGTCGTTATCATTCAAAATAACAATCATTTT
>CABXRX010000023.1 GCA_902514745.1 uncultured Pelagibacteraceae bacterium
CACTTTACTATGTAATAAATATTAAAGGTGGTGAATTCCAGGATATTTTTAAAACTATTTTGGTTACAAATTGGGGAATGGGTATACTTGTTTTGATATTTGTTACTTTTTATTTGAGAAGAAATTTAAATATACCATTAAGGAAACTATTCTTTCTTTAGGAAATGTTTTTTTCTAAAAATAAAATAATTGTTATTATTTTAACTTCAGTAGTAATTTTTGTTTTTACAATTAAAGATTTAAAAAGCTCAGATCTAAAAATAATTGATGGTGACACAATACATTTAAATGGAAAAAAAATAAGATTTAGTGGAATTGATACTCCTGAAATAAAACAAATTTGTTACAAAGATGGAGTAAAAAACACTTGTGGTGTTTCAGCCAAACAGATTCTTATTGATAAAATCTCAAATAATAGAATTCAATGCATAGAAGAAGGAAAAGATCAATATAAAAGGATTTTAGCTGAATGTTTTGTAAATAATGAGAGTTTATCAAGTTACTTAGTTAGAAGTGGGTATGCTTTTGCCTATAGAAGATATTCAAAAAAATTTATATCAGATGAAAACTATGCCAAATTGAATAAAAAAGGAATGTGGTCTATGGAATTTGATTATCCTTGGGACTGGAGAAAACAAAACTAGTATTAATCCTTTTTTAAATTTTTTTCTAATTTTCTTACAAAGAAAGAAACAATTAATATCAATATTAAATATTCTAATATTAAAAAGGTGTAGATTTCTAAAGGTCGGTAAGTTGTAACCACAAGTTCATTTGCTTTTCTTGTTAAGTCACCAATACCAATAATTGATACTAAAGATGACATCTTAAGTACATAAACAAATTGATTTCCTATAGCGGGTAGTATGTTTTTTATTGCCTGAGGTAAAATTACTAATCTCAATCTTTTAAAAAAATTTAAACCTAGTGAACTTCCAGCTTCCCACTGTGCTTTTTTAATAGAGTTTATTCCCGCTCTAAAGATTTCAGCCTGGAATGCACTTTCACTTATAGCAAGAGCAATAATTCCAGAAACAAATGGACTAAAGCTAATTCCCGTCATAATTGGTAAACCGTAGTAAATCCATAAAATTAAAACTAACAAAGGTACCGCTCTTACAATCTCAACATAGCCAATATTAATGTAGGTTAAAAATTTACTTTTAGCTAAAGAGGGAATAGCCACTATTAAACCTAAAAACATTGAAATAATAATTGATACTACAGATATATAGATAGTGGTTGTTAATCCGCTCAATAAAAATTTTAGATTTGTTAACCCTTCAATATTATTTGGAGAAATAATAAACCAACCCAGTTCTTGATTTGTGCAAGAAGTAAGTGGAATAACTAAAAGTAAAAAAATATATTTCTCACTCTTAAAGTTATAGAGAATTAAAAATTAATATCTAACTGATTATAAACTTTTTAGATTATATTTTCCTAATAACTTTTCAAAAAAACCTGAATTTTTTTTCTTTTCAATCCAGTTACTGACGTATTCATTCCATACAGTATCTGTTTTAGGAACCATCATAGCTAAGAATGCAGGATTTTTTTCTCCATCCTGTACTATTGCTAGCTGTGGATATTTTATTACTAGTTTATTAGCTTCTGTTGAGCTTGTGATATTACCATCGGCTCTACCTGCTAAAACTTCTTGAAAGTCTCTAGCTGGTGCCTCAACTGATTTCAAAGTAGATTTAGGAAAAAATTCTTTAGCTTTTTGCTCTTGAGAAGTACCAAGGGTTGTAGCTATTTTTACACCATTTTGATTTAATGAGTCCCAAGTTGAGAACTTTTTTAAATTTTTTTTAAGAACAAGTGGAACGGTTCCATATTTGTAATATGTTGATGTAAAACCTGCAACTTCAGCTCTTTTAGCTGTTTTTGTGACACTTGTTGAAATGTCATATCTACCTGAAGTAATTCCAGAAACTATTGTTTTCCATTCTGTTGGAACAAAAGTAATTTTTACCCCCATATCTTTAGCTAATTCATTCATTACATCAATATCAAAACCCTTGTATTTATTTGTTGCTGGGTCTTTCATTGTCATAGGATCCCAGTCACCAGTAGTTCCAACTTTTAGCTCACCAGATGCTAATATTTGGTCTAGTTTTGAGTCTGCGTTAACTGAGAAGGGTAAAAGCACTATAAGTGCAAGTAAGATAATTTTTTTCATAACTTCTTTTACCTAAAAATAATTAAGAATAACCTTATAACCTTGACGCACTATCATTTATCCAGGAGAACAAATGCTGAGAAAAAGAACGTCTAACAAATAAATTTACTAAATTTTCGCCTTTATTATGAATTATTACATCAATATTATTTAATAATGTTTGTGTTGTGGACCCTTTTTTTTCTTTAAAATCGTTAAAATTGAACGGACTTCCAGAGGAAAATAATTCATAGATTTTTGAACCCTTTAATTCTAGCATTACGAATTGATCACTTACATCAACAACAGCACCCAAGTTAGTCTTTGAAATACTATTATATAAATTTTCTTCAAGATCATATTCATTAGTGTCTTTTTCAATTAATTCGTTAGATACAACCATCCATTCATCAGGACTCAACCACATAGATGTAAGTTTAGAACTTGAAGAAGATGTATTTGCTTCTGTAGGCAAGATCATATCCAAATGTTTGCCTGCAGCAGTTAAAAACTCTCTTTTTTTACCTCTAAGATTAAGTTTCATTATAGGAGAAACTTCTTTAATAGATAAATCATTAATCTCAACTTGATTATCAATTGGTGAGTTGTAATTAAGCATTCAACCTCTTATTTTCTGAATCAAAAAAAACTGGATTAGCAACCGTCACATTAATATTTTTATTTTCCATTGGAATGAATAATTTTTTACCCATCATATGTTTACCACTTCTAACAACAGCAAGAGCTATAGATTTTTTTAAATTTGGACTGTAGTAACTTGAAGTCACATGTCCAAGCATATTAACTGGAGACTCATTTAATTTAGATACAATTTGTGCTCCTTCTTCCAAAACTATATTTGGGTCATCTGTTAAAAGACCAACTAATTGTTTTCGTTCTTCTTTCATTGTATCAGATCTATAAAGAGATCGTTTTCCAATAAAATCGTATTTCTTTTTGCTTACAATCCAATCCATCTGTAGATCAATAGGAGTCATAGTCCCATCGGTGTCTTGTCCTACGATGATAAATCCTTTTTCAGCTCTAAGTAAATGCATAGTTTCTGTTCCATAAGGAGTGATGTTAAATTCTTTACCAGCTTCCATACATTTTTCCCAAATAGCTTTACCATAATTAGCTTGAACATTAATTTCATAACTATGTTCACCAGTGAAACTAATTCTCATTATTCTACATTTGATATTTCCAATTTGAGCATTTTTAAATGACATATGAGGAAAACTTTCTTCAGATAGATCTAAATCAGGAATTATTTTGTTTAATATTTTTTTACTATTAGGTCCGCAAATACTAGTAGTTGCATAATGATCAGTGACAGAGGTTAAGTAAACATCAAGTTCTGGCCATTCAGTTTGAAGATAGTCTTCAAGTTTTCCCAATACATTAGCTGCACCACCAGTTGTTGTGGTCATTAAGTAATGATTTTCTCCAAGTCTAGTTGTAACCCCATCGTCATAGACCATACCGTCTTCATTAAGCATCAAACCATATCTACATTTACCGATGCCAAGTTTTGACCAAGCATTTGTATAGACCCTATTTAAGAATTCTGAAGCATCACTTCCTTGAATGTCTATTTTACCCAATGTTGATGCATCTAATATTCCAGCACTTTCTCTAGCTGCTTTACTTTCTCTTTGAACAGCATCATGCATACTTTCACCATTAACAGGGTAGTACCAAGCTCTCTTCCATTGACCAACGTTTTCAAATTCAGCTTTATTTTCTATGTGCCAGTCATTCATTGGAGTTCTTCTGAATATATCGAAATATTCTCCAACATTACGCCCAACAATAGTTCCAAAGGTTAAGGGTGTATAAGGTGGTCTAAAAGTCGTAGTTCCAAGCTCGCCCATCTTAACGCCAGCTGTATCTGCAATTATACCTAAAGCATGCATATTACCAAGTTTACCTTGGTCTGTACCCATACCTGTTGTAGTATATCTTTTTACATGCTCTATTGATCTAAAACCTTCTCTTAAAGCTAGTTTAATATCTTTTGCTGTTGCATCATTTTGATAATCTACAAATGGTTTTGTTTTTCCAATTGATTTATCTGATGGTAATAACCAAATATTTCTCTTTGAGTTTTCTTCCTCACTCTCTATAGATAAATTATCAAAATCTGTTTTTTCAATCTTTAAAAATTGTTTTAAGTTAGTTGATAAATTGTTAATAATTTCTTTAATTTTAAAATCACCATTACAAGATCCAACACTTAATTGGTCTGATGGATATTTATTTGGTAAAAAAACTTTGTCACTTTCATTAAAAGTTAATTTTCCACCGGATTGTGTAAACAAATGAACAGCGGGTGTCCAACCACCAGCAACACCCAAACAATCACAAGAAATATCAATTTTATTTCCTGTTACTGACAATCCATCGTTAGATAATTTCATTACTGATATAGAATTTAATCTTTTATATCCTTTGGTATCAACAATTGTGTGAGACCAGTGAATTGCAATACCAGCATTTTCAACAGTTTTTACAATTTTAGAGTCTGAGTTTTCCCTGATATCAATAATTGCCTCAACCTTAATACCTTTATTGTGTAAGCATAAAGCGCTCTCGTATGCACTATCATTGTTAGTAAAAAAAACGTTTTTTTTACCTGATACCACACCATAAAAATCTGCATATTTATTAACAGCTGAAGAAAGCATAATTCCTGGTCTGTCATTATTATTAAATATGAGTGGTCTCTCTAAAGCTCCAGTTGATAAAATAACTTTTTTAGCTCTAATCTTTAAAAGTCTTTGTCTAATTTTTCCTTGTTTATCTTTTTTTTCTAAATGATCTGTTAGATTTTCTCTTGCTAATAAATAATTATAACTATGATATGCAGCAACACTAGTTCTTGTTTTTATTTCAAGGTTTTTGATATGTTTTAATTCTTGAATTTCTTTTTTGATCCAATCAGAGGAACTTAGACCTTCTATTATATTAAATTCTCTATTTTGGTAAATAGTAGCACCACCTAATTCATTTTTCTCATCCACAAGTAAAGTTTTAAAATTATTTTTTGCAGCATTTTTGGCAGCTAAAATTCCTGAAATACCAGCACCAACAACAAGAACATCGCAATGAACATGTCTATGATCATAGATATCAGGATCTTTTTCTGTAGGTGATTTACCTAACCCAGCAGAGTGTCTTATGAAGTACTCATATTTTTCCCAAAAACTAGCTGGCCACATAAATGTTTTATAATAGAAGCCTGCTGGTAAAAATGCTGATAAAGCATTATTTATTCCTCCGATATCAAAATTAACATTAGGCCAACAGTTTTGACTTGAAGCTTCTAAACCTTCATAAATTTCTACCTCAGTAGCTCTTACGTTTGGTTCAGTTCTATTAGTTTTATCGTTCACTTGAACAATAGCATTAGGTTCTTCTGAACCAGCAGTCATAATTCCTCTTGGTCTATGGTACTTGAAGCTTCTTCCAACTAAATGAACATCGTTAGCAAGCAGGGCAGAGGCTAGCGTATCACCTTTAAACCCATGGTAAGATTTTCCATTGAATTTAAAAGAAATCCTAATAGTTTCGTCTATAAATTCACTTGATTTAACTCTCAAATTTGATGGCATATTATTCTGAAGGTGGTCTTTCACCCATTTTGTATATTAATTTAATTTCATCGTTAGAGGTGTCTCTCACCATATTAAACCATTTTCTACACCCATGAGCATGATTCCATCTTTCAAATTGAATACCTTTAATATTTTTTCTCATAAATAAATATTCTGCCCATTCATCGTCACTTAATTCTGTTGGTTGTTTTGGTCTCTCAATATGAGCCTCACCACCAGCTTTAAATTCCTGCTGATCTCTTTCACCGCAATAAGGACAATTAATAACAAACATTAATGAGCAACCGCTGCAGCACCATGTTCATCAACAAGGTCTCCACTTACAAATCTATTTAAATTAAAAGCTGCATTTAATTTATGCGGCTCATCATTAGCAATTGTGTGAGCAAATAAATCACCAGAACCTGGTGTCGCTTTAAATCCTCCAGTTCCCCAACCGCAATTAAAATATAACCCTTTAACAGAAGTCTTGCTTAATATCGGGCTAGCATCTGGACATATATCTACAATTCCTCCCCATTGTCTCAACATTCTCATTCTACTAAAAATAGGGTAAAGTTCTAAAATAGCATTTAATGTTCCTTCCACTATTTGATGACTTCCTTTTTGTGTGTAAGAAACATAATCATCTGTTCCTGCACCTATTACTAATTCTCCTTTATCTGATTGACTAACATAGGCATGAACTGCATTTGACATAACTACTGTATCAATTATTGGTTTAACAGGTTCCGAAACTAATGCCTGCAATGGTTTACTTTCAAGAGGTAGTCTTAGACCAGCCATATTGGCTATAACACTTGAATGACCTGCCGCAACAACACCTACTTTTTTTGTTTTTATAAATCCCTTAGTTGTTTCAATTCCTTCAACACTATCTCCTTTTCTTCTAATACCCTTTACTTCACAATTTTGAATTATATCCACCCCCATTTCATCTGCGCCTCTAGCATAACCCCAAGCAACAGCATCGTGTCTCGCTGTTCCAGCTCTTCTTTGAAGTGTTCCACCTAGCACAGGGTATCTGATATCTGGTGATGTATTAATAATTGGACAAAATTTTTTAACTTCTTCAGTACTTAAATAAACAGCATCAATACCATTTAATCTATTAGCATGAGTTCTTCTTTTTAAATCTCTAACATCTTGAAGATTGTGTGCTAGATTCATTACACCTCTTTGGCTAAACATTACATTATAGTTTAGTTCCTGAGATAAACCTTCCCAAATTTTTAATGCATGATCATAAAGACCAGCACTTGCATCCCATAAGTAATTTGATCTAATTATTGTTGTATTTCTTCCAGTGTTACCACCACCAATCCAACCTTTTTCTACAACTGCAATATTTTTCATGTTGTGTTTTTTTGCTAAGTAATATGCAGTAGCTAAACCATGACCTCCACCACCAACTATAACAGTATCATATTCTTTTTTTGGTGCGGGATCTTTCCAAGCACGTTGCCAATTCTCATGATATGAGAACGCATTTTTGATTAACGAAAATACAGAGTAATTATTTTTCATAATTATCGAATAATTACTTTATTAGTATTGAATTTTCAATACAATCGCTTAATACACAATGTCATACGGAAGAGTGGGTGAGAGGCTGAAACCAGTCGTTTGCTAAATGACCGTGCGAGGAAACTTGTACCGAGGGTTCGAATCCCTCCTCTTCCGCCATTAATTTGTGATTTTGCCTTTTTTTCTAATGTAGAACTTTCCAAAAATTTTTTTAAAAAAAACCTTACCTTCTACATCATTACTTCCTGGTCGTTTTCTAAAAACTGTAGAATGATTTCCAAGCTCCATTTCCTCAAAAGGTCTACCATTTGTATAGTAGTAAAGCGCTATAGATTTTCTTGATTTATTTTCATCACAAGTAACTTTATTTGGGTTTCCATGATAAGAAAAACTAGTAGTAGAAAAAATTACCATTCTATTAAATTTTGGAATTATTGATTGAGAACATTTTTTCATATCTTTGTCCCACAATTCAAGTTGTCCACCATTATTTTCTTTCCAATTTTTATTTAGATAAATCAAAATATTTAATCTTCTATCAAGTTTCATTTTTGGATGTTTGTTAAAATCTGAATGAACATTTAGGAAACCTTCATTCTTTAATTCATGTAGGCCACCACCTTGTAAATAAGGATCTGTAATTAAAGTTTCATCTATATTTGTAATAATTTGTAAAAATTCTAAAAATAAATTTGAATTTAAAAAATTTATAAAATTATTTGTATTTGATGAAAACTTTTTGGTATCGTTTAAACTTAATTTAAGTTCAGCCTTGTTATTAAATTTGTCTCCAATATTTGCAATATTAGTTGGAAAGTCTTCTAAAATTTTATTAAGAACTTCTTCATCAAAAAAATCATCAATTACTATATGTGGAAAAGGATTTGCATTTTTATATTTATCTTTATTTTCTGAACCAAACTTAATTATATCATTAATTTTTTTATTAATATATTTCATTATTTAATCTTAAAACAAAGGCTGGTCTTTAAAAAAATTTTTCATAGTGATTGGTTTTTTTTCTAAAATATATCTATATACGTTATAATTTTCTAAAACACGCTGAACATAATTTCTTGTTTCTCTAAATTTTATCAACTCAACCCAATCTACATAATTTATTTGTTTTTTTTGTGGATTTCTATTTATTTTATTCCAATATTTAACTCTATTGGGTCCCGCATTGTAGGCAGCTACTGCGAAAGGGTAGGCACCATCATATTGTAGAATTAAACCAGCGATATAATGAGAGCCAAGATTGATATTATACTCGGGATCTGTAGTTAATCTTGATTTTGAATAAGGTAGTTTTGCTTGTTTTGAAACTAACTTTGCAGTGTATGGCATAAGTTGCATAAGTCCTTTTGCACCAGCATGACTGTTTGCACTCAAATCAAATTCACTTTCTTGTCTAATAATAGATAAAATAAAAGCGCTTTCAGGAATTTTTCGACCATTTATATTTTTAGGAGTGCTTATAATTGGGTAATTAAATTTGTTATGAAATCTTTTTTGATATGAGGCTATTTTTGAAACTTGAATAGCAAAATCGTATCTTTCTATATTTGTAGCAAGTTCAGCAGCTAAAATTTCGCTTCCCTTATTTATATTATCATTAGCAAGGTGTCTTAAAATATATTTAGTATATTTATCTTTTTTTAACTCATCTAAGAGATAGACAATTTTTACTAATTCTTTATTAAAGAATAAATATCTATATTTATTATCAACAATCATATCATTCTTAAGTTCAAATTTACCATTTGGATTTAGTTTCAAAAAGGCTAATTGACCATAATATGTTGTTAAATATTTTGATGCTTCTTGATACCACTTTTTAGACTGTTCTTGATCTCCTAATTTTTCGTAGGATTTTGCAAGCCAATAAGCTCCTCTAGATGTGCTAATTGGATAACCCACGTTGTTGTAAAAATTTTGAAAATGATCCTTTGCCGTTAATGGATCGTTTAAAAAACTTAGAGAAATCCATCCACTCATCCATTCTGCTGCGGCAAAATCAGGTCCTTCTGTCATACCATGATTACTTGATATTTTATAAGCTGTCTCATATCTTTTTTTATAAATTAATGATCGTGAAATTATTTCCCTCTCTTTCCACCATTTATCTGGCATTACTAAATAATCTTTATCATTTTTTATTTTTAGTAATATTTCTACAGATGAGTCAGTACGGCCTTTTTTTCTTCTCCATTTTAAACGATCATAATTCAATCCAGCATCATTTTTAAATTTTTGTGGGACATTTTTTATTGCCTGATCAACACCGTAACCTTTACTAATTAATATTTGTCTCGCAGTGTATAAAAGTTCATATTCTTTAGGTAAATATCTTGTTAATCTTTTAAGATCCCAATATTTAGCATTCCAGGCAAGATAATCAGCTCTTTTAATATAGTCATCAGCATTTAAATATTTCTTAAATTTTTTTCTAAAAAACTTTAGTTCATTCTTAGATAGTTTGGCGGTAACCCATCCGTCTTTAATTAGCTTTGTACCTTTTTTTTTATCTCCTATTAAAACATAACTTTCTCCAAGAATCATTTTACCAAAACCACTTTGAGGTTCTTTTTGGTTGAACCAGTTAATTATTTTTTTTGGAGATATATTTGCTGTTGAAAGTTTATGTTCTGCCATAAATCTTAATTTATCAATTCGAGGATATTGAGTATTTTGATCTATAAAAACCTTATAGTCATAAAAAGAAGCTTGATTTCCTGGTGTCGATAGATGCTTCCATTGAATAAAATTATATATCGACTTATCTTTAGCCTTTTTCGCAATTTTTAATGATGATGACCATTTACTCTTTTGCATTTCAGAAATTGCTTTTCTAGCTATATTAAAATCTTTTTTACTATAATATTTTGATATTTTAACGCTTCTAGATTTAGTTAAACCAGCTATAGAAGGTTTTTTTTTAGGTATTTTAAATGATAATTTTTCTTTTTTATTTGTCTTTTTAACTTCAACAATTTTCTTTTCTTCAATTTTAATATTTTTTACTTTTTTTGGTTTTTTTAGTGGTTTTAAAATATTTTTAGATACTTTATCTTTTATTTCTATATCAGTAAGTGTTGGCTTTTTTACAGGAATTATCAAAGCTGTTTCAGCTGAAACATAATTAAAATCTATTACGATTGATATCAGCAAACAAAGAAATAATAATTTTTTAAGCATAATGTTTTAGTATATGAATCTTTAAACTATGTTATAAGTATTTATGTTCAAAGGATCAAATGTTGCTTTAATTACACCATTTAAAAATAATGGTCTTGATGAAGAAGCTTATATAAAATTAATTCATTTTCATATGGATAACGGTACTAGCGGACTAGTACCTGCTGGTACTACAGGCGAGTCGCCAACACTAAATCATAATGAGCATCAAAGAGTCATAGATCTATGTATAAAAGAGAGTAATGGAAAAATACCTGTTATTGCTGGAACCGGATCTAATTCAACAGAAGAAGCGATTTCGCTTACTTCTCATGCTGAAAAAGCAGGTGCTAACGGTGCTTTAATCGTTACACCTTATTACAACAAACCAACTCAAGAAGGTCTTTATCAGCACTATAAATCTATTAATGATAAATGTGGAATTCCAATTTTAATTTACAATATTCCTGGTAGATCAGTAATTGATATGTCTGTTGATACTATGGCAAGATTATTTGAATTGAAAAATATTGTAGGAGTAAAAGACGCTACAGGTGACCTTGATAGAGTTAATCAACAATTATCTAAAATGGGAAAAGAGTTTATTCAATTAACAGGTAATGATGATAATGCTTTTGAATTCAATAAAAGAGGTGGTGTTGGAACTATTAGTGTAACAGCGAATATAGCTCCTAAACTATGTTCAGAATTTCAAAAACTTTCAGTTTCAAATAACCAAAATGAAATTAATGAGGCAGAAAAATTAGATAAAATTTTACAACCAGTTCATAGCGCAATGTTTATAGAAAGTAACCCTAGTCCAGTAAAATATGCCGCTAAGCTTTTAAATTTGTGTGACGATTATGTTAGACTACCTTTAGTCAGAACTTCTGAAAAAGCTAAGCCTATAATACAAAAAGCTTTAGAGTCTGCAAAATTGATTTAATGAACAAAAAAACCAATACTGGTTTAAAGATTATCTGTCTAAATAGGAAGGCAAATTTTAATTATTTTTTTGAAGATCTTTTGGAAGCTGGGATTGTTTTAAAAGGATCAGAAATAAAATCAATAAGAGATGGAAAAATTAATATAGCCGATTCTTATGCTGTTGAAAAAAATGGTGAATTAATTTTAATTAACTCTCATATATCTGCTTATAAACAGGCAAGTTATTCAAATCATAATCCAACAGATGAAAGAAAACTTTTACTTAACAAAAAAGAAATAAATAAATTAATTGGCAAGATGCAAAGAGAAGGATTTACTATAGTTCCCACCAAAATGTATTTTAAAAAAGGTAAAGCTAAAGTTGAATTGGCTGTTGCAAAAGGGAAAAAACAATTCGATAAAAGAGCTGTAAAAAAAAATAGAGATTGGAACCGTGACAAAGCAAGATATATCAGAAAATCAAGTTAAGGATATTTACCTAGGTATTGGTTCAAATTTAGGAAATAGGATAACAAATATTGAAAAAGCAAAATCATATTTGATGGAATATTGTGTAAATTTCATTTCTACATCAAATTATTATGAAACTCCTTCATGGCCAGATCCAAAAAAACCAAAATTTCTCAATATTGTTCTAAAAGTTACCTGCAAATACAAACCTATAGAATTGTTAAATGTATGTAAA
>CABXRX010000024.1 GCA_902514745.1 uncultured Pelagibacteraceae bacterium
ATAGCGTGCCCTAAAATATATGATGCAAGACTTTTACCCACTGACTGGGAATGGAATTGTGTTTCATTAGTAAAAACTTTTCCAAATTTATCATTTGGACTCATTTCATCGATAACAATTTTACCATCTTCATATAAAAGATAGCTCAATAATGCAGTTTTCTGCATTTGCTTTTTAATATATTTATCTTCTCTTAATTCAAACTTGAATTGATATGGATTATCTGAAGGTTTAATGTCAATATATCTAGGAGCACCAGCCCAATTACCTTCATCGTTATGAACATACCTCCAAAAATAATATAACAACGTTTCATAATTTGCTTTTACGTCTTTACCTTGTATTTTTTCAGGAATTTCAGAATTACCATTATAAATATTTACATTATAATTTGGAATAATTTTTTTTTGTTTATCGCATTTGTTATAATACCAAAGGTGACTAAATTTTTTTAAATCTTTACATTTACCTTTTGCTTCACCAAATCCTAACTTATAAAATTCTTTAAATTCATTTTGCACTAACCATTTATTAAAATTTGAAAAACGTCTTTCTTGTCTGTCTGCTTGTGCAGATACATTCAATAAGAAAAAACATAAAATTATTAAAATCTTTCTCATAATTAAAAAGCTAGTCAAAATAGTTACGTGTTGCAATGTTCTTTTTTGATAAAAAATATTGTATTATTGATAAAAAATACTAATAAATAGAGCATGCAAAACCAAGAAATAGTCAAAATGATAGATAACCTTAAAGGACGAAGAGGTTATGAGGAAAAAAGAGCGTCTAAATTAGGTTTTTCATCTCTTTATGCTTATTTTGAAGATAAAATTTTAAAGAAACAAAAAGCTATTGAAGACGAACAAAAAGAATTAGAAGCTACAAAAATTGAAAGCCAAACAAAAACAAATAAAAAAAGCTGCGGTTGTTGCTAAATAAATGAGTTTTTATAAACCAGCAAAGTTACCTAAGTTAATGGTAGCTCCAAATGGAGCTAGAAAAGTAAAAAAAGATCACCCGGCTGTTCCTTTGACAATTAGCGAAACAGTAGCAACAGCAAAATCTTGTTATGAAGCTGGTGCTGGTGCAATACATTTGCATGTAAGAGATAAGGAGGGTCAACATGTATTAGATGTTGGACTTTATAAAGAAGCGCTTAATGAATTAGAACATCAAGTACCGAATATGCACATACAAGTAACAACAGAAGCAGTTGGAAAATATTCTCCAGCAGATATGCGAAAACTTGCATACGATGTGACACCACCTGGTGCATCGATTGGAACTTCAGAATTAATTCCTTCTAGACAACCTGAAGAAGAAGATATTAAACTTTATAAACATTTAACTGAGTCAGGTACAAAAATTCAACACATACTTTACAAGCCTGAGGATATTGATTTGTTAGTTGAATTGTTAAAAAAATCAGAAATTCCAATTAACGATGCTTGGTGTTTATTTGTAATCGGACATTATACTGGAAGTATAAGTTACCCTGAAAATATTCTACCTTTTGTTAAAAAAATTGAAGAACATAATATTAATCTTGATTGGGCAATATGCGCTTTCAGAGAAGAAGAGTTAGGCTGTTTAGAAAAAGCAATAAGCCTTGGAGGTAAATTAAGAGTTGGGTTTGAGAATTCATTATTTATGCCTAATGGAGAAATTGCACCAGATAATCATACGAAAGTTGATGCCATAAATAAATTATTTAAATTAAGCTAAAAAAGATAAATTTTTACTTAAATAAGATTTAAAATTTTTAATTGATTTACACGAAGATAGAATAAATCTATCTGGTCTTACTATAACTGCTATAGAATTAGAATTTTTCAAAAATTTTTCTAAGTTTTTATTATTTTTTGAATATATTAAATTAAACTTGTTAGAAAATTTTTTTTTGATTTCTTTAGATAATATTAAAATTGGTTTTAAAGAAAACTTGTCATCTAATGATTTTTCATTTTTAGTTTTAAATTGTGGAAATATTTTTCCTCGATTTTTATCCTTAACTTTTCCTAATCCTTTACCTAATTTGGGTTTAATTGACTTCATACTTTGTTTGCCGTCAGGTGATGAAGAAACTTCTCCAGTAATATTAGAAGATCCTATTGCGTTAATAAATTCACCCATTTTAACTGTTGTTTTTATATATTCTCTCACATTTGAATATCTTTCAGACTGATATGTACCAAGCAGCTTATCACTGTGATTTTTTTTCAAACAATATGCAATCTTCCAGGATAGATTTGAAGCATCTCTAATTCCGGCGCACATTCCTTGACCCATAAACGGTGGCATTAAATGCGCTGCATCACCAGCAAGAAAAACTCTACCTTTTTTCCACTTCTTTGAAATTGCTGATTGGAATGTATAAATAGTTTTCCTTTCCATAAAAGCATCACTTGGTTTTAGCCATGGCTTTAAGAAATTCCAAATATATGAATTAGATAAAACTTTTTTTTCACTTTCATTGTCATGGATTGCAAACTCCCATCGTCTTCTTTTACCAACATTTCGACAATAAGTAGCGGGACGTTTTGGATTGGAATACTGAATAGTTCTATCTGGTAATTCTTTTTTATCTTTTTTTAAAATTAAATCTACTACAGCCCATTTTTGGGTAAAACCAAGATTTTGAAATTTTGCTTTAATTTGTTTTCTAATCGTTGAATTAGCACCATCACAGCCTATAACATATTTTGAAGTTACTTCTTTAATCTTTTTACTATTAACATCTTCTAAGAATATTTTTACAGACTTTTTATCTTCTTTAAGACTAGTAACTTTTGTATTTTGCATTGTGAAAACTTTTTTAAAATCTTTAAGTCTTGATCTAAGTTTTCTTTCTAAATCTGGTTGATTAAATCTATAACTTGGATACCAACCATTCTCGGTTACCGATCTTGGTCTTGGCCAATCTAATAGTACTTTATTTTTAGAATTAACAAATTTTGTTCCTTTGTTAATGATTGTGTGTTTTAAAAATTTATCTGTAATTCCTATTGTTTGAAAAACTCTCATTATTTCATCATCAAAATGAACAGCTCTTGGCAAAGGATAAAAGCTTTTTTCTTTTTCAACTATTAAAATTGAAAAACCATGTAATGCTAATAGATTGGCTAAAGTGCCTCCTGTGGGACCAAAACCTATAATTACAACATCGTACTTTTTCATTTAAAAAATAATAATTCTTATTTTTTGTTAATAGTATTTGAGTATAGCCAAGGACAATCAATAAAAAGTGGAGCCTGTTTTCCTTCAGAAGCAGTTTCTAATCTTTTGTTTCTAAATTTCATTCTTTCCTCATCTGGTAAATACAATCTTTCATGCCCCCAAAAACTTGGGCCTTCAAATGTTTCTATTGGTTCCCACGTTTTAGGATCAATAATTCTTCCACCCCAACCATTTTCAATAAAAAAACCTGACGGAGTTATAGAATAAAATGATGTCATATAATCATTAGTGTGTCTTCCAAGAGTATAAGCTATCTTGTTATCTTGATATTGAAGTAGATCATACCCTTGACCAACATCATCAAGGCTATTGTATTCAACCATGAAATGATGAAAGCCAGTTCTGCCAGATCCAAATAATGCCAAACTATGATGTCTTCCATTTACGTGAAAAAAACATAGTGAAATTGGTGTATGGCTGTAATCACTAATTTTAAAACCAAGTACCTCTGTGTAAAAAGGTATTAAATCATCAATTTTTTTAACATGAATTACTGCATGACCCATACCAAGAGCACCTGTTTTAAATCCTGAAATCGGTCGACCAGGCTTAAATGGATCAGTATCATTCATTGGATTATAAACAAGTTCAACTCTGTTTCCTTGTGGATCATCAAAATAAATCAAATCTTCAACAAATCTTTTGTCTGCAAATGATGATTTACCTTGATACACTTGAATTTTATTCTCTTCTAATTTCGAAGCAAAAAATAATAAATCTTTTTTATCCTCAACTTCCCAGCCCATAAATCCTAGGCCATCACCTGTATCACCTGTTATTGTTAATCTTTGTTTTTGATCGTCCATTCTAAAAGATAAAATATCTTTTCCTCGATCAACTTGCTGCATCCCTAAACTTTTTTGACTATAGTCTGACCAATCTTCAAATTTATCAGAGTTTACTCCAATGTAACTAAGAGCTTTTATAGCCATCTAAATTTTTCCTAAATAAAATGAGCCCACATGAAGTGGGCTCAAAAGTATATATTGTTATTAACCTTCTACCGCAGTAATGATTTGTCTAGCTCTATTTAGAACTGCATCACCATTAAGGCCTTTACCGCTCATCTCTTTTAGCCAATTAGACTCGATTGGTGCTAAGATTTTTTTATACTCAGCAATAACATCATCTGATGCAATTATAATTTCATGACCATCTCTTTTTGAGATTTCATTTTTCATAATAGCATTTTGATTGTCAATTAAACCTGAAGCCCAATCACCAAAAGCATGACCGCTGTATTTGTTTATACAAGCTTGTGCTCCAGATGATAAACTATTGAACTTGTCTTCGTTCATGATTAAACCAAATGTTGCATTAGTGATATTAACTTCAGTATGGTATTTAGTTACATCAAACAATCTAAAAGATCCTACAGCTGTATATGGAAAAGGAGTTCCGTCTACTACTCCTTTACTTAAAGCTTCAGAAGTTCCAGGTGCAGGCACTTTTACTCCTGTTGCACCTAATGTCTTTAAAATTGTACCAGCAATTTTACTAGGTACTCTCATTTTCTTACCTTTAAAATCTGCAGGTTTTACAACTTTAGTATCTTTCATATGAATTTGATAACCAGGATTAGAGTGAAGACCTATCACTTTAATTCCAGCCATTTCTTTATCTAAATAACCTTCGTTAAAAAGAGTATTTAGAGCTGTAGTTCCAGCTTTAGATGTTTTTGTAAGAAATGGTAATTCAATTACTGAACTTAAAGGAAATTGACCACCAATGTATCCTAAAACTGTCCATGAAATATCTGCAACACCTGATGTTACAATATCATATTGTTTAGGTGGGCTTCCTAAAACTCCACCAGCATACATTTTTACATTTAATGCACCAGCTGAACATTGATTTACTTTTGTTGCCCAACCTGCAAGAATTTTACTTGCGATAAATGCTTTAGGTGGTTCAAAAGTAGCCAACTTAAGTTCAGTTGCTGCAGATGCACTAACTATACTAAAAGAAAAAATTCCGACAATTAATCCAATTAATTTTTTTTTCATAAAATTATCCCCTTGTTGTTTATAATTATTCTAAAAGTGTAACTTGAAATTTAAACTATTTCATCCTTAATTGTATTAGATAAAACACCAATTTGAGTTATTTCTATTTCAACTTTATCGCCTGGTTTCATGAAAACTGGCGGATTTCTCTTAAATCCTACTCCTCCTGGAGTGCCTGTAACCAACACATCCCCTGCTCTCCAAGCCATAGCTTTTGAAACATAAGAAATTAGTATTGGAATATCAAAAATTAATTGGCTTAATTTAGCATTTTGCATCACTTCACCATTTAACCTTGTCTCAAGCGTGAGCTCTTTATAATCTTTGATATCTTCTGCTAAGATCATATGTGGACCAAAACTTCCAGTTTTTTCAAAATTTTTTCCCATTCCAAATTGTCTAGTATGTCTTTGCCAATCTCTAATGGTGCTTTCATTATAACAAGAGTAACCTACTATATGTTTTAAGGCATCTTCTGGCTTAACATGCTTGCCAGCTTCGCCCATAATTACAGCCATCTCGCCTTCAAAATCTAAATTATCAGATGCAATCGGTCTTTGAATTGCTTGCATATGAGCAGTTTGACTTTCAGGGAAACGGTGAAAGATAACAGGATTTTCTTCAACAGTTCTATTGGTTTCTTTTACATGCTCACTATAATTTAAACCTACACAAATAATTTTTCCTGGATTTGGGATTAAAGGTAAATACTCAATATCATCAACACTTAAGTTGCCAGGATTTGTACCTGCATATTTTTTAGCCTCTTGGATACCATTTTTTGAAATAAGATCTTTTAATGTATCTGCTCCTGATATTTTACCAGTAAGATCTGTAATTAAATTATTGTCTAAAATACCAAATTTAGGTTTTGAGTCATGTAAATAAGAAATAAATTTCATAATTAATACTTTCTGTTTAAGACAAACCTTATATGCTAATGTTTGATAAAATTGAAGAGACATTTTTATAAAAAATAAATAATGAATAAAATATTTGATTATTCAGCGATTGCATCAGGGATAATACTTTTATTATTATCTGTATTAACTTTTTGTGATGTCTTTGGGCGGAGATTTTTAAATTCACCAGTTACAGGTACAATCGAATTAGTTGAAATTGGAATGGCTTTAGTTGCTTTTCTTGCAATGCCTAGAGCTTTTTTTTTAAACGCAAACGTTTCAGCAGATTTTATTAATAATTTAAATTTAGGAAGATTTAAAACCTACCTAATAATACTAAAATTCATTTTAATGATAATAATCATGTCGTTAATGGCTTACGCTACCACTAAAACTTCCATAAAATTCATGGGAAACGAAAGAGTTACTCTTGACTTAGAGTTATACTTTTATCCTTTTTATTTTATCTCATCATTAGGAATGTGGTTAAGTGTACTTGCAATTATTGTTTGGTTTATAAAAGCTTTATCTGAAACTAGCTCAAACTTGAAAGATATATAATGGAAATGGATCCAATTATTAATGGTGGGATAGCCTTTGCAGCGGTCTTAATATTAATGGTATTAAATATTCCAATTGGAATTGCAATGTTGCTAGTTGGTTTTACTGGTTTTGCATTAATCTCTGGTTTTGATCCTGCAATTTTTGTTTTAGGTACCGCTCCTTTTGATGCAGTATCAAAATATACTTTATCGGTACTTCCTCTTTTTGTTTTAATGGGAAATCTTGCAAACAGCGCAAATTTATCAAGAAATTTATATGATGCTGCTTACGCGGTGGTTGGTCATTATAAAGGTGGATTAGCAATGTCTACTGTTGGAGCTTGTGCTGGATTTGGAATGATATGTGGTTCTTCAATTGCAACAGCAGCAACGATGTCTCAAATGGCTGGACCTGAAATGAAAAGACATGGTTATAGCGATGCTTTGATAAGTGGTTCAATTGCATCTGGTGGAACGTTAGGAATTATTATTCCCCCAAGCGTCATTCTGGTAATTTATGCATACTTAACAGAACAATCTGTTCAAGAACTTTTCTTTGCAGCATTAATACCAGGATTAATAGCTGTAGTTTTATATATGATAGCAATTAGAGTTTATCTCATAATTTATCCATCACATGGTGGTCATGGAAATAAAATGCCACTTAAAGAAAGAATTGCGGCAATTACAAAAGTATTTCCAATTTTTTTAATTTTTGCAATAATTATGGGTGGTCTTTACCTTGGTTTCTTTACTGCAACTGAAAGTGCCGCAGTTGGAGTTGTGCTAGTATTATTGTTCATTTTAATAAGAGGCCAGCTGACATTAAGTTTATTAAAAGAGGCTTTATGGACAACAATTAAAACGGTTGGCTCTTTATATTTAATAGTAATCGGTGCTAGTATTTTTAATTATTTAATTACGGTAACTCAATTACCTTTTGCAGTTGTTGATTTTATAAATCACTTAGAGCTAACACCTTTAGGAATTATTTTAGTTATTTGTGTTATTTATTTAGTACTTGGAACTGTAATGGATTCTCTAGCAATGTTGTTCTTAACGATCCCTGTTTTTTATCCTGTAATAGTTGATGCAGGAATTGATCCAGTTTGGTTTGGTATTTTTGCAGTTATAGTGGTTGAATTTGGTTTAATTTCTCCTCCTGTTGGAATGAATTTATTTGTGATCAAAGGTGTTATGCAAAACACGCCTCTTCAAACTATATGGTTTGGAACTGTTCCTTTTTTAATCACAGATGTAATTAGACTTGCTTTGATTATTGCATTTCCTGCAATATGTTTGTATCTGCCAAGTTTAATGACCCCTTAGCGATTACCAAACTCCGATCATTATACCATCATCTTTAGTATAATTTCTTTCTTTTGTCACAAATTCGTCAGTTGCTGCAACTCTATTTTTTCTATCAATTATTCTTTTAAGAAGTAGTTCTTTCATCTCTTCTCTAATTTTTGAATGTTCTTTTGATCTACCTAAATCATTAAACTCATCGGGGTCATTTATTAAATCAAATAGTTGAGGTTCAAATCCTTTATAATAAATATATTTCCATTGATTATTTCTAATCATAAAAGCTCTTGCATCAGAGGCTCCTATGTTAAGATTTTTTCTAGCTTCATTAAATGCATAATCTATTTCACTAAAAACAAAATCTTTCCAATTCTTTGGATCGTCTCCTTTTATTATAGGCATTAAAGAATTTCCTTCTAATCTATGTTTGCTTACTGGACTCTCTACTGCATCTAAAAAAGTTGGTAGCAAATCTATCGCTTCAATAAATCTTTTTTCTTTAGTCCCTCTAGTTTTATCTGCATGTTCACTTGGATCATAAATTATCATTGGCACTCTTACAGATTGTTCATGAAATAATTCTTTCTCACCTAACCAATGATCTCCATGGTAATCTCCATGATCTGAAGTAAATATAATCATGGTGTCTTCCATATGACCTGCATCTTTTAAAAACTTAAATAATCTTCCCAAATTATCATCAATTTGTTTAATTAAACCCATGTATCCAGATAGAACTGTGTTTCTTACTTCATCTTTTGAAAAAGTTTTGGAAATACTGTTTTCCATAAACGCTTTATAAACTGGATGATCATTATTTTTCTCGGCATCATTTCTATGCACAGGATAAAATTCATTTTGAGAATACATATTATGATAAGGTGCTGGTGCCATATAAGGCCAATGCGGTTTAATATAGGATAAATGTAAAAACCATGGCTTATCTTTGCTTTCTTCAATAAATTCCATTGCCCGATTAGTCATGAAAGCTGTTTCAGAATGTTTTTCTGGAATTCTTGCTGGTTTATTAGAATTTCTTAATCTCCAACCACTTAGGATTTCTCCATTTTCACCATCTGAAGAATTAGCCCAATCATTCCAGGGATTTGGTCCATCATATCCAAGTTTATTTAGCCATTCATTATAAGATAAAGTTTTTTTTGAATTTTTAATTTGATTATTTGGATGAAGTCCATCATCTCTTTCATATGGATCAAATCCCGGTTCACTAACAATTAATCCTATTTCTGTATCTTTAGTAATACCAAGTCTATTCATACCTTCTAAATCTGGTCTCATATGTGTTTTACCTACAACTCCGGTTCTTATTCCTGATTTACGTAGATAATCTCCAATAGTTAATTCTCCTATTGGAAGTGGAACTTGGTTCCAAGTTGAACCATGACTAAAAACTGTTCTACCTGTGTAATAAGATGCTCTTGAAGGGCCACACACTGGTGATTGCACAAATGCAGATTCAAACTGAACTCCCTTTTTTGCTAAATTATCAATGCTAGGAGTTTTTAAATGGGGGTGACCATAACAAGATAGATAATCCCATCTCAATTGATCAGCCATTATAAAAAGTATATTTTTAACTTTTCCCATAAAAAATAATAATACTTAATAAAAATTAAATCTAATTAAAAAGGTCTAGGGTTTTGCGGATAGCCAAGATTTTCACAGGTTGCTGGTTTATCACTGTCACCAGATGGAATACACATGCTAACAGATATTGCTCCATGAACTTGAGAGTTGTTAGTTAGTTGATTGATAATTTCATCACATCCACTCCATAAATCATCACATTTATCTGCTTTTCCAACATTAGAATAACGAATGACCGCATCTTTAATTTCTAAACCTTGATCAGTAGCATCTGTCATATAATTTCTATAAGGCCCAAATTTAAATCTTACTTTACTTGCTCCTCCTAAGACATCTCCAAAATAACTAGATCTTAACTTTCCATCAATCCATAAATGTAAAAATCCATCTTTAGCCCATTTTGCATTAATTAATAAATTTACCCATTTCCCTCTTAAAGGAGAAAATCTATCATCAAGGTGAACCACATAACCATCAAAATTGTATTGTTCTCCAGCCTCATTTGGTGCAGCTTTATAATTTGGTCCATTAAACATCCATAGAATACTATTATTATTTATATTTAGTCCGGGTCCTACGGCCTTTTCTCCTTCCTTTCCGTAAATCATTTTAAAATCAAATAAAGACAAATTGTGCTTAGATGTATTTATATTTTTCGGAATAAAATAACCAACTCGATACCATTTAGTTTTTCCTTTTTTAGTTGTGTATTTTTTTGGTTCATGAATTTGGAAACGCTGAGCGAAACCTGGTCTTCCCCATCTGTTCCAATCGTACTTGTGGCCTATATCAGAATAACTTAATTTAAATTCAATTCCTTTTTCTGCAACGCCCATATTATCCTCAAGATTATCAAAAAATTTATAGAGTCCAGGTCGATTAGGAATATTTCTACTATTAAATTCCATTTTATTGTCTGATTGAGCTTTAAGAACGTAAAAAGCAAAATCTTTTTTTTCTTTTTTAGTCATTTTTGATTTGAAATCACCTGAGTAAGATTGTGATGGAAGCAAAAGAAGAAATAGAAGAATAATTAAAATTTTTTTCATTTTACTTTGAAATTAACATTGGGTGTAATGTAAATACTCTAGATGGCTCAGATTTAATTTTTGGTAAATATTTATTATTAAAGGTATCATTGTATTTTTTCATAATTACATCTGAATTTTTATAATCTGGAAATTTGCTTGTATATACTATCAAATAAGTTGAAGATTTAATAAAGCTTTTTGAAGGTTTTTCAATTGATCCCCATCGATCACCCCCGTCTGGACACGAGATTGCATATATTTGATTTGTTTTGGAGGGATCCATTATTCCTTTGATTACAAAATCTGCTCCGTTATGCAAACTTCGATTATCCACATTATAATTAAATAAATCTCGTCCCGTTGCATCCTTTAATAGAGAGGCCATCATTAAAAGATATCCATAACTATCAGCATTATATTTTAAACCCATACCACTTCTTTGAGTATCAATAGGAAAACTACCATCTGGTCGCATATCATTAACTGCAAGCTTAACCACATCAATTGAATGTTGCACTGCTTTCAAGTCATTAACCATTAATCCCCAAATCATAGTAATATAAGAGGTTAAATAAGCTTTATTATCTTGCCTATCCTTCCACCTGCTTTTAGCAACTTTTTTTACTAAATTATTTAACCAAGATCCTAAAATCTTTCTTTCTCCTGCATCAAACTTATCCGCAATAACAGCTGTTGTTGTTAAGATTGAATTTATTAAAACCATCATTTGCCAATCGACAGGTTTTTTTCCCCACGAAACATTAATACCTTTTCTTAAAGCGTCTTTTTGAGCCCAATCTAATAAAACCGTTTTAATTTTATCTATGTTTTCCTCATTATTACTAGCCCTTCCTGCATATGCAGCCTCTTGAAAATAATTCATTGCAAAATTAGCTTCTGCTACTTCTTCACCGTAACTTTCATCTAGTTTTATTTTCTCAAGTGGTTTTGGTGCTCTACTTAAATTTAGCTTGTGCTTATCTTCATTAGATAATTTGTAGAAAGGTGTCATCCATTTGTTTTCAATAAAATATTCTTCTTTTTGTTTAGTTAATTTATATCCAAACCCTTCACCATAAGTTGGGTGCTCAAAACATTCATTCGCTTTTTTATGAACATTCCACAAAGCTTTAGTTTTACTTTTAGATAAAACTTTTTTAGGTTCTGAAGTTAAATCAAGATCATCATAATTATTAATACTTTTGGCTAAAACATTATTTGAAAAGATAAATATCCAAAAAATAATTAAGGTTT
>CABXRX010000025.1 GCA_902514745.1 uncultured Pelagibacteraceae bacterium
AGGGTTTAAGTATATTGATTTACCTTCAGTAATTGAGGCTAATCACATTGTTCAAAGATCAGGTGAAAACTTTAGAAAATTTATATTTTCGTTTATTGATCAAAACGGAAGTGAGCTTTGTCTTAGACCTGACTTAACCATTGCGTCATGTCTTAGATATTTAGAAAATAATTTAAAAGGAAAAGAAAAGATTTTTTATAGTGGTCAGGCTTATCGAAAGTCACAAAATAAAAAAGACTCTATAATTAGAGATCAGGTTGGATTTGAAATTATTGGATCAAAAGATGAAAAGAATGATGATAAAGAAATTATTAATACCTCTTTAAAATCGCTTCAAAATATTAAATATACATCAGGAACACTTACAATTGGCAATGTTGAAATCTTTAATTTGTTAATTTCAAAACTAGATATCCCGAAACGTTGGAAGTTAAGATTATCCAGACATTTTTGGAGAGAAAAATATTTTAATGATCTCTTAAAGAGATTAGAGACCAATTCAGATGTAGATCCAACTATTGTTGAGATTGATAAAAAACGATATTTTAAAATGTTAAAAGAAGATCTGTCTAAAGTTATTGCAGGAAGGTCAATTGATGAAATTTTAAAAAGATTTGATAACAAAATTAGGGATCCAAGAGGTACAAGAAAAGGAGAAAATGTATCGAAGATTATCAAGGAATTTTTAAAGATTAAATGCCCAATTAACAAAGCTGCAAGAGAATTAAATATGTTTTTTAAAAAAAATAAAATTAATTTAGTAGTTGATCAAAAATATTTTCCAGTCTCTGAAAATAAAATTTCAAAACTAAATGTGGTATTCTCTGCTTCATTTGGACGACAGTTAGAATACTACACCGGTATGGTATTTAAAATTGATATCAAGTCTAAATCAAAAAACAGAAACATAATTAATGGTGGGAGATATGATCAATTAATTTCAGATCTTGGTGCCAAAAATCAAGTAGCCGCAGTTGGAGCTGCTTTAAATTTAAATTACTAATGAAAAAAAATATAATTAATATTGGCATTCCAAGTAAAGGTAGGCTTAGAAAAGATATTTTAAAAATATTCAAAAAAAATAAATTAAATCTAGTTTCTGAGCGTGGGGAGAGAGATTTATTAGGATCTATAAAACAATTAAAAAATGTTAAAGTTCTATATCTTCATGCAAGAGAAATAGTTGAAAGACTAGGAGATGGTTCATTAGATCTTGGTTTTTCAGGATATGATTTATTAAAAGAGAGTGAAATAAATATTCAAAATAAAATCAATGTAACAAAAAGATATGATTTTGGAAAAGCAATTTTAGTCGTTGCAATTCCTGATCCATGGATTGATGTTCAAACCGTTGCAGATTTAGAGGAAATTGCATTTGAATTTAAAGATAAAAAGAAGAAAAGATTAAGAGTTGCAACTAAATATCCAAATTTAACTAGAGAATTTTTATTCTCGAAAGGAGTTACTCAATTTAAATTGGTTGGAAGTTTAGGGGCAACGGAGGCTTATCCATTCACTGGATCAAGTGAAATTATTACTGATATAACTTCAACTGGTGAGACCTTAAAAGCTAACAACCTTCGTATTTTAAAGGATGGAGAAATATTAAAATCTGAAGCATGTATGATGACATCAAAATCATCTGTAAAAAAACCAGAAGTTAAAAAACTAGTTAAATTACTTTCTAAGAATTAAGTCTTTCCAATAAACTAGAATAATCTTAATAATATCAAGGTTTCTAGCGATTGCATAAAGCGCAATCATTACCCCTATTATAAATATAATTTTTAATATTAAGAATAATTCCATCAAATAAGTTTTAAATTTTTAAATATATTAATCATATTTTACTATAAAATAAATTATTAGAATCATGGATATAATCTTAGTTGTTTTATTAGTTTTATTGGTAGGGATAGCTACATCAATTCTTTATTTAAATTTAAAATCTAAGCCTAAAGATGATAATGAAAATAAGGAAGCTGAGGAGATAGCTAACTTAAAGACTGAAATACAGAATTTAAAAGACACTCTTAATAATACTATTAATACGTCACTTGGCTCAATGTCGACCTCATTTAATAATTTGTCTACAGGAGTTACAAAAGATATGACTGAGGCCTTAACCAAAGTAGATGAAAAAGTTGGTAACTTTAATCAACAAGTTCAATTATTAAATCAAAGCCAAGAAGGGATCACTAAAATTTTAGCAGGAGTTAAAAAATATGGAACCCTTGCAGAATTTAGCCTGGATGCTTTAATCAAGGATTTATTACCTGCTTCTCAATTCATGACTAACGTTAAGATGAAGGAAGATACCAGTGAGAATGTTGAATTTGCAATCAAACTTCAAGGAGATGTTTTAGTTCCTGTGGATAGCCATTTTCCAGTAGAAAAATTTAAAGCAATTACCGATGGTCATGACGCACAAGACAAAAGAGCTGTAGCAGATGCTAGAGTAAAATTAGCAACCGCTTTTAAAGCAAAAGCTAAAAGTGTTAACGAAAAATATATCGTTCCACCAAAAACTACAGATTTTGCAATTGTTTATGCTCCAACTGAGAGTTTATATAAAGAATTAACTGAATACCAAGATCCAAGCACCAAAGAGTTATTAACACAAGAACTAATGAAAAAATATAAAGTTGTAATCTGTGGACCCAATACTCTTTCAGCTTACTTACAATCTCTTCATATGGGATTTCAATCTTTAAAAGTTCAAAAAGGTGCTACTGAAATTTATAATCACTTAAAAACAATAACTTCAAGATTTGGAAAACACTTTGAAAATATAATTTCTCTTAGAAAAAAATTAGAAGAAGCTATGTCTGTTGTGGATAAGTTTGGAACAGACGCAAGATCAATTACTAGAACTCTTGAAAGTATCAAAGATCCTGAACAACTTGAAAAAGCAGTCCAAACAGAAAATGTAGAAAAATTTGTTGATCGTTCAAAACAAGCAAATAATTAATTTCTTTTTTTCTAAAATAGCTAATATAAGAAATCACATGGAGTGGAATAATAAATATAACTATCCAACATCAACTAGATCAATAGTAGATGGCTCAAGGCATTATTCTGTAAATGAAGAGAGATTGCCTTCTGTGACAACAATTTTAAAAGCAACTGAATCTGAGGAAAAAAAAGCTTCCCTTCAAGCTTGGAAGCAAAGAGTAGGTCAAAAGCAGGCTGAAATTATTACTCGTGAAGCAAGTAGTAGAGGAAGCTCAATGCATGAATACTTGGAAAAATTTTTACAGGGTAAATTAAATTTAGATTTACTAGGAGACAATACTAGAGAGCGAATGATGGCAGACCAGATTATTGAAAATGGATTAAGAAATAAGCTTGATGAAATTTGGGGATGTGAGGCAACATTATATTACCCTGGAAAATATGCAGGAGCTGCAGATTGTATTGGTATTTATGAAAATAAAGAAACTATAATTGATTTTAAACAAAGTAATAAACCTAAGAAAGATGAATGGATTGATGATTATTATTTACAATGTGCAGCATACGCTTTGGCGCACAATACTGTTTATGGATCCAATATTATGCAAGCAGTAATTTTACTTTGCACTAAAGACAATATGTTTCAAAGGTTTTTAATTGAGGGTGATAGATTAAAAGATTATCAAAATAAATTTTTAGAAAAAGTTGAACAATTTTATGCACAAAGGAGAGCTCATTGAATTACGTAGTATGGGATATTGAAACCGATTCCGCTCAAACAGATTGGGCAACTATTATTGAAATAGGTGGGATTTTACTTGATGAAAACTTTAAAGAAAAAGAGAGATTTTCTGCAAGGTGTAGGCTACCTCAAGATAGAGTTCCAAGTGCTACGGCACTATGCATCAATAAATCAAATGTAGATTTAATAACTAAGGGCAATTTAAGTCACTATGAAATGTTAACTCAGGTAGAACAAAAATTTAGAGAATGGTCACCCGCAACATTTCTAGGTTATTCAAGTATTAATTTTGATGATGAAGTTATTAGAAAAGAATTTTTTAAATCTTTAAGAAAACCTTATCTAACAAATACAGAAGGAAATGTTCGTCATGATGCTTTAAATATAGTAAGAGCAGCATTTGCAATCGATGACGATGTTTTAAAAACAGAATTAAATGCCAAAGGTAATAAATCGATGAAGCTAGAGTCTTTAGCAAGATTAAATGGTTTTGAATCTGCTGGAGCACACTCTGCATTATTTGATACCGAACTTACTGTTAAAGTTTTAGATTTAATTAAACAAAAACAACCAACTCTTTGGCAAGAATATTTTAAAACAAGTAGTAAAGTAATTGTTGAGAATATGATTAAGCAAGAAAAAATATTTACTCTTAATGAATATTTTTATGGAACAAGTCGATTATATTTATGTGCTCCGCTTCATCCAAATGCTTGCATGCATCCAGTGTATAAATGGGGTCAAGCAGTAGATCTTAGAGCTGATATTGAAGCTATTCAAAAATTAAATTACGAAGATTTAAAAAAAGAGATAAAAAAGTCTCCAAAGTTTTTAAGAACTATTAGATCGAATAAAGCACCAATAATATTAGATCAAAGTTTTGGAATGAAAGCTGAACCATATAGTAATCTTGATCCTAACTTGATTAAGAAAAGAGCTGAATTAGTTAAAACCAATGAAAAGTTTTCACAAGATATTTGTAATATTTTAAGAGAAGCTGCTGAAGAAAAAATGGAAACTGCTTCACAAGAAGATATTGAGCCAGAAGAGTCTATTTATTCCGGAGGATTTACCTCTGCTAAAGATCAATCTTTATTTCCTAAATTTCACACAGGGGATTGGAAAGAAAAGTTTGCGCTATTAGATAAATTTGAAGATGAGAGATTAGTTACTTTTGGCCATGGTCTTATATTTAATGAAGCACCTGAAATTTTACCAAAAGAAGTTCACAAAAAAATCAAACGACGAATAGCTTCAAGAATATTGAGCACTAATAAGGAGAAATGGTGGACAGTTTCTGCTTTTTATTCTGAGTGTGATGAGATTAGAGAAAATGAAGATAAGATGTTTTCATTTAAAACTGTCGACGAAAAGCTTAAATTTTTAGATGGAATTAATGAATATGTCATGAATTTAGAGCAAAAGTATTCAGACGCATAATTTAATAAATCAAAAAAAACTATTTTTGCCCATTGAATAATCAATTGAATCAATTATATCAATATTATGCTTAATGATTTCAAAGACGAAGATTTTGACAGTAAAATTAAAAACGAAGATATTTCAGTAATCCAGTTCTCAGCTGCTTGGTGTGGACCATGTAAGGCTTTAGTTCCGGTAATGACTAAGCTTTCAGACGAATATAAAGATAAAGCTGGTTTCTATTACGCTGACATCGAAGATGGCGGAATTAATACTGGAAGTGCCGCAGGAATAAGAGGTGTACCAACAGTTATTATCTACAAAAAAGGTGTTGAAGTAGATAGAAAAGTTGGTGGAGTTCCTGAGAGCCACATGAAAGAATTTTTAGATAAAAATATCTAATTTAAATTCAATACTTCTCCAGCAAGATATAAAGATCCAGTAATTAGGATGATATCGTTTTTCTTGACCGGAATTGACCTAATAGCTTCCTCAATACTTTCTTTGTAATTGATATTTTTAAAGCTATTTAGCTTATCTTTAAGCTCTTTTCCTTTAATTGAGTTTGGTTGATTGGGTATATCTATAGTGGTTAAGGTTTTAACATCCTTAAAGTAACTCATATATTCATTATGATCTTTATTAGCCATCATTCCTAAAATTATATGTTTATTACAATTTAAACTCTCTAAATATTCATTTAATACTTTTGCCCCTAGAGGATTATGCGAACCATCAACAAATAGTTGATGATCTTTTGTAAGTTCTTTAAGTTTACCTGATTTAATTTCCTGTAATCTTGCAATACTGTTTATTTTTGTAATTCCTTGTTTGATATGTTCATCTTTTATATCAAAATTTTTTAAATTTCTTAACGTTGTGATAGCAGTTGAGATATTCTCTAATTGAAATTGTCCTTTAACATTAGGTATTGGCAATTTTATACCACCTAATTGATCCTCATAATAAAAGAAATCATTTTCTTGCATTGTAAAACTATAATTTTCATTATGAAAAAACTTATTTGAATTATTATTTGAGATTGTTTTTTTAATACTATCTGTAATTTCTTTAGAACTTTGTTTTGCAACTATGATATTTGAATTTAAAAGAGTTGAAGTTTTCTCATAAATAATTTTTTCAACAGTTTGTTCATTTTCAGGTAGCCAATCTAAATGATCGAGACCAATAGAAGTTACAATGCTAGCTAGATTATCTTTAAGGATATTTGTGGCGTCAAACCTATGAAATAAGCCAGTTTCTATTAGATTGATATTATCTGGATATTGAGAGGCTTTTAAAAAATAAGCTGCCGTTAGTATTTCAAAAAAAGTAATAGGTTTATTATTATTAGCACTTTCAATTTCTTCAAATAAACTTGATAAATCCTCGTCATTAAGTTCTTGATTGTTAAAAACAAATCTTTCATTGATACTTTTTATATGAGGACTAGTATAAATATTACATTTAATATTAGCTTCTTTTAAAATAGCAAATAGTGCTTGGATTGTTGAATACTTTCCATTTGTTCCAACAACTGAAATTATTTTAAGTTTATCTTGAGGATTTCCCAAATTTTTACAGAGATTTTGAATACGATCTAAACTTAGATCTATTTCTTTAGGATGCAGCTCTTGTAAGCGACTGACTATCTTCTGAAGTTTCATTTTGCTCAGAACTTATAACAGAGTTTTTCTTTAACAATATTGATAATAAAGTTCCTATTTTTGATACAAGATCTTTACGTTCAACAATTAAATCAATAAAACCTGTTTTTTCAACATATTCACTTTTCTGAAATCCTTCTGGCAATTCCTCTTTAACAGTACCTTGAATAACTCTAGCACCTGCAAAAGCAATTAATGCACCAGGTTCTGCAATATGAATATCACCCAACATTGCATAAGACGCTGTAATACCACCTGCTGTTGGATCTGTTATGCAAACTAAATAAGGTAAACCGTTTTTCTTTAGCTCATTGATTGCAAGTGTTGTTCTAGTCATTTGAGACAATGAAATTAAACTTTCCATCATTCTCATTCCACCACCAGCGCTAATACATAAAAAAGGAGTTCTGTTTTCTATAGCATGTTGAATTCCAAATAAAAAAGCTTCCCCTTCAGCTGCTGCCATTGAAGCACCCAAAAAATCAAAGTCTGATGCAACTACAGTAATTTTAATATTATTGATAGTCCCACTAGCAACCATCATTCCGCATTCCATACCTGTTTTTTTTCTGGCATTTTTTAATCTTTCTTTATAAGGCTTAGAGTCAGTCCAATTTAATGGGTCATCTTTTGGAATAGGGGTTTTATAAATTTCGTAATTATTTTTTCCAAACAAAATATCAAATCTTTGGCTTGGCTTAATTCGATGATGCTTATTACAATCTGGGCAAACCCATAAATTTTGTTCTAAATCTTTTTTTAGAATTGGACCTCTACAACAACTTGTCCAATCACTTTTTGCGATATCTTCTTTTGAAGCTCGTTCATGAAAAGCAGTTTTGATTTTTTCACCAGCTTTTATTATTTTTGTAATCCAGTTCATTTAATTTTATTTTTAAGTCTTTTAACAATATTAGTAACATTTGTGACAGGATTTTGTCTCTTTTTAATAGAGTTTGAAATTTCTTTGCAAATTGCACTACCAACTACTAATCCATCAGCTTTTTTTAAAGATTTTATTGTTTTTTCAGTTATTCCAAATCCAATGACAACGTTTTTAGATTTATTTTGATTTTTAATTTTACTGTATCTTTGAAGTATTTTTTTAGGAGAAACTTTTAGTTTCCCCCCAGTAGTCGATAGCATACTAATATAATAAACCATATCATGAGAGTCTTTGATGATTTTTTTTAATCTTATTAAAGATGTGGTTGGAGAAACTAATTGAATAAAGTTGACTCCTCTTTTTTTACATTTAGCAGCAAATTTTTTATTTTCAGGATAAGGTAGGTCGACTACTATCAAACCATCAACCTCAACCTTTTTACACTTATCTAAAAATTTATTTTCATTGTATTGAAAGATCATATTGTAATAACCCATCAAAATAATTGGTTTATTTTTTTTGATTTTTTAAAATCTTTTGCTATTGAGAAAACATCATTGATTTTAATCCCATTTTTAATTGCACGGTATGCACTAGTTTGAATTTGGCCACCATCAGCAATTGGAGTATTGTGAGGAAATCCTAGTTCACAGATATCTGCATAATTAGAAATTGATTTAAGTATTTCTAGTGACTTCTTTTTAGTGTTATCACCTGCAACAGTATAAGTAAGTAGTGCAGGTCTATTTTCATTTTTTGCATTTTGAAAAGCTTGACTTAATAAAGAGGCCATTATTTTTTACCCAATCTTTCTTTCAAAATATCCCGGTCTTTTTTTGCATCTCCACACGAATTTACAATTATAATTGTGTCTTTACTTAATTTAGGTGCAATTTTGATAGCTTCAGCGAAAGCATGACTAGGCTCTAAACTTGGATTTAAATTCTCAAATTTTGTAACCATTACATGTGCATTAAGAGCATCCTCATCTGTTGCATATGTATATCTCGCTCTTTTAGTATCTTTTAAAAAACAATGAATAGGGCTAACGCCAGGATAATCTAATCCGGCACTAATAGACTCTGTATCATTAATTTGTCCTTCACTATTTTGACAAAGATATGATGCTGCTCCATGTAAAATTCCAATTTTGGCGTTTCGGCTTAATGGTGCTGCATGAAGTTTTGATTTTTTAGGCCCACCGGCTTCAACACCAATTAATTCAATTTGCTTTTTATTGTAATCAATAAATTCACTCCAAAAACCATAAGCAGAGCTTCCTCCACCAACACAATTAATTAATTTAATTTTGTTAGGAATTTTTTTAAATTCTGATTTTAATTGTACTTTTAATTCTCTAGAAATTTGTGCAGTACTCCAGCCACAGATTTTGACAAATATATTTGGACCAACAGTACTTCCAACACACATATGCGTATTATCACAATTAGACACCCAATATCTCATGCATTCACTGACAGCATCGACAAGTGTTTGGCTACCTGAATAAACCGGAACTATTTCAGCTCCATTTTTTCTCATTGCATCACAGTTAGGTTTTTGTCTCTTAATGTCTTTTGCACCCATAAATATCTTACATTTAAGTCCAAATTTTTTAGCAGCCATACTAAGCATTTTTCCTGCATAGCCAGCTCCAGTATCTCCTACGATATATTTTTTACCCATTGTTTTACAGATAAGAGCGTGAACTGTTGCATTGTATATTTTATGTGCGCCTCCATTAGCCTCAGATACAACTTTTGCCCAAATTTGAGCACCACCTAAATGATTGGTTAAATTATCTAATTTTATAAATGAAGTTGGGGTTCCAATATAGTTTTTAAAATAAAAATCTCTTTTTTTTAGAAATTTTTTATCTTTTCTAAGTTTTTTA
>CABXRX010000026.1 GCA_902514745.1 uncultured Pelagibacteraceae bacterium
TGTTTTGGAGACAAAATATTACCTAATTGAGAAAGGATCTAGCGATGGTTCATCAGACGTATAAAACCAGGTTGTTTTAACTCTAGTATAATCTTTAATTGACTCGATACCTGCTTCTTTACCATAACCACTATCTTTAATACCTCCAAATGGAGCAGAAGGTGAAATTAATCTGTAAGTATTTACAAAAGTAATTCCTGCTCTTATTGCTTTAGAAACTCTCATTCCTTTAGAAAGATTACTCGTATAAACTCCTGAAGATAATCCATATTGATTATCATTCATTTTATTAATTACTTCTTCTTCTGTATCAAATTTCATTACGGAGAGAACTGGCCCAAATAATTCATTTTCTGCAACTGGTAAATTATGATTATCACATTCTATAATTGTTGCGGGAAAGTAATATCCTTTGTTAGAGAAAGAATCTCTTTTACCTCCACATTTAATTTTTCCGCCTTGTTCAATAGTAGCTTTTATATTTTTTTCAATAGTTTCTAATTGTTTGAAACTACTCAAAGGTCCCATCTCAGTTTCAGAGTCCATAGGTGCACCAATTTTAATTTTAGAAGCACGTTTTGAAAGTTTATCTAAAAATTCTTCATAAATTCCTTTTTGAATATATAATCTTGAGCCTGCTATACAGCTCTGACCACTTGCACCAAAAATTCCAGCTACAATTCCGTTTATTGCATTTTCTTGCTCGGCATCATCAAATACTGCTACAGGACTTTTGCCACCGAGTTCTAGACTCACTTCAGATAAATTTTCTGCTGAATTTCTAATAATATGTCTTGCGGTTTCAGGACCACCTGTAAATGCAATTTTTTCAACTAAATTATGAGTTGTTAATGTTTTTCCACAAGGGTCACCAAATCCTGTGATGACATTTACTACTCCTTTTGGCAGCCCAGTTTTTTCTATAAGTTTTGCAAATTCAAACATAGTTGCGGGAGCAAGTTCGGAGGATTTAATTACTACAGTGTTACCCATAGCAAGAGCAGGCGCTAGCTTGGTAGCTGTTAAAAACATTTGTGAATTCCAAGGAATTATTGCTGCAATAACACCGATTGGAATTCTAGTGGTTATTGCCTGAACATTTGGCTTATCAATTGGAAGAACGGTTCCTTCTACTTTATCGGCAAGGCCTGCGTAATAATCATAATATTCAGCAATGTAAATAGCTTGTTTTTTTGTTTCTCTAAAAAGTTTTCCAGTATCGATGGTTTCAATTTCACCTAACATTTCAGCATTTTGTCTCAATTGATCTCCGATAGCTCTTAAAAATTTTGCTCTTTCTCTAGGAAGTAATTTTGGCCATTCACCTTCGAAAGCCTTTTGAGCTGCATTAACTGCATTGTTTACATCTTTAGCACTTGCTTCAGGAACAACTGCCCATGGTTCATTATTTTCTGGATTTAAAGTTTCAAAAGTTTTTTTACTTTCTGAGTCAACCCACTCCCCATTAATAAACATTTTATACTGTTTTAGTTTACTCATTTTTATTTACAAAATTTTTGATAGCTAAATTTACATCATCTGCACATTCAATACCACAAAGATGTTTACCATCTTTGATAATCTTTAATTCACTATTCTCAATTATATTGTTTAACTGTTGAGACATTTCAACTGTAGAACCAATATCATACTCTCCAGTCATCACTAAGGTTTTGCTTTGGATTTTGCTAAAGTCTTCGTCATTTTTATGTTTAACAAATAACTCATAAACTCTCAAAAAATTAGCCATATTATTTGCTGATAAAATCGAACTAATTTTTTCATAAGTATCTGGATTATTTTCCAAATATCTATCAGTAAACCATCTCTTCAATGCCTGCCTTGAGAGTTTTAATTCTTTTTTAGCTTGATCAAATCTTTCATTAACAATTTTTTGTTCTTGTTCAGATCGTTTATATATTGAGCCTAAAAGAATTAGTGATTGTAATCTGTCATTATATTTTGTTGCAAAATTTCTAGCTATTAAAGATCCAATTGAAAAACCAACTAAATGAATTTTTTTAATTTTAAGTTCATCAGTTAACTCTATAAGTTGATCTGAAAAATCATCAAAACTTATATTTTGTTTTGTCAAAGGTGATTTTCCATGACCAAGAATATCGTATGAGAGATTAGAGTAATTTTTAAAAAAATCTAATTGAGGTTGCCATATTTCATGAGTTAAACCAACACCATGAACAAAAACTATTGGGATAGATTGTTCTTGTTTATTGAAAACATAAAAAGTGCCTGATGCAGTATTCCCGGTTATCATGAAATACTATTTAGGCTCAATACCCATTTCTTTCATATCTTGATATCTGTCACCAGTTCTTGCATGAGCTCTTCCACTGGAAGCTCCTCCAATAGCTATTACTATTTCATCATCGAATGGTGCATCATGAATTGTAAACTCATGAGTTAAATAATAAGGTCTTAATCCCGAGTCAGTTTTGTGCATCATTGGAATTGAAATTTTTGATCCAGCTGGTCCTCTGGTATTTGTGAAACTTAAATAAGATGTTCCACCTACCGCATCTCTAAATTTATTTCCAAATCTTAAAGTATGTATAAAAGCAGAGGCATGTTCTATTTCTCCATTTAAACCGACTATCCCAGCCTTACCATATGCTAAAATTTTTTCAGGAGATCCTATTTCTTTAATTAGTTCTGGGACCAATAGATCACCCAGTTTTGGTGCTAAGTCTAAAATTATAGGTCTTAAGTCTTCGACAAAACCTTGACCGTGCCAAGGATTTTTAAAAACAGCAGCAACCGAAACTAATAAAACAGGCTCTTTGGCTTCTTTGCCACCTTCAATGAAAGTTTTATCAACAAATTTTGTAAATTTTCTTAAATTTATATCCATAATTTTCTATTTAGTTACTTGAGCCAATACTAACCAAGCATTTACTCCTTTGCTTGCAATATAATTAGACTTAAAGAATTCAATTATTTTCCAAGAGTTCATATCTTCTAATTCTTTGATCTTTTTGTCAAATCCATATTCCTCATAGATACCAATATTTATTGTAAAACAAATTAATGAACCAGTTTTACAAATTCTTACCATCTCATCTAATGCAGGGGGGTTAACATGGCCAAATGTAAAAGTACCAACACATGTCACTCCCTCATAAGTGTCATCTTTGATATCTACTTTTTTATTCAGATCAATTTTGAATAAATTTTGATAAATATTTTTTGGTATTAAATCTAACATTTTCTGCGAAAAGTCAGCTCCATCAAAGTTTTTGAAACCATTTTTTTTTAGCTCTACACCTACCAGCCCAGTACCACAACCAGCATCTAAAATTTTGATATCTTTATTAAGAGAATGTTTTTTAAAAAGATCTACAGTTTCTTGAGGTCCAGAATATTGCCAATCAACCATATCTTTGTCATATTTATTTTCAACAGTCCATTCATCGTAATAATCCTCAACTTCTTTACCAGCTTTTAATTTATAAATTGGGATTTTATTTCCAATATCTTTTTGTGACATTTATTTTTGCCTATGTTTAAAACTATCTCTTCTAAAACTATATAATGCACTAGGATCTACATCAACATCAACTACAGCAGGTTTATTGGTTTTAACAGCTGCTCTAACTGCCTCATCTATTTCAGAGATTTTTTTTACCTTAAATCCTTTTGCACCATATAACTCAGCCACTTTATCAAATGAAGGACTAGTGATATCTGCACCTAAATATCTTTTACCAAAAAAATCCTTTTGATATGCTTTTTCTGCTCCCCAACTTTGATTATTCATTACTACAGTGGTTGTATTTATACCATATTCAACTGCAGTACTTAGTTCAGATATAGTCATACCAAAACCACCATCACCCATTAAACTAACAACAGTTTTTTTAGGTTTAGCAATTTTTACTCCAAGACCACAAGCAAATGAAAATCCAACTAAACCAAAATCTAAAGGTGTAAATAATGATGGTGGATTGTAATATTCTAGAGCATCTGTTGCTTGTAAACAAAGTGTTCCCGCATCTAGTGTGATGGCAGTATCCTTCGGCAATGCTTTTCTTAATTGTTTAAATAACCCTTTTGGTTGAATAGGAAAGTTTTTTCCAAGATTATCTTTGTCTCTGCTATTTAAATAATCTTGTCTTTCTTTTAAATATGAGTTTGTCCAATTTTTTATATCTAATTTAATTCTTTGTTTTTTTATTTCATTGTATACCTGATTTGTAGCTGTAGCAGCATCTGCATTAATACCGACAATTATAGGAAAATATTTACCAAGCATCTTTTTTTCAATTTCAATTTGAATAATTTTTGCTTTTTTATTTATGTTATCATAAGAGTAAAAAGTTGAATTAAAACCTAGTCTAGTTCCGATTGCCAAAATAACGTCTGCTTCTTTAACAAGTCTTGAGGCAACTGGGTTTCCGCGAGGACCCATTTGACCAGCATTTAGTTTATGATTAAATGGAATAGCATCGCCATGTCCTGCAGCTGTTACTATTGGTGTGTTTAACAATTCAGCGAGTTTAATAACCTCTTTATATTTTGCGGTATATTTTATTCCTCCACCAGCAATAATTACAAATTTCTTTGCTTCATCTATAATTTTAGCTACTTTTTTAATTTTATGATTTTTACCTTTAAGATTACTTTCGTTAGCGTATGAAGGCTTTTTAGCATTTATATTATAATTATTTTTAGCTGCTAAAATATTTCTTGGTAAATTTACACAAACCGGACCTCTTCTTGGTTTCATTGATAGTTTAAAGGCGTCACCAATTATATCTGGAATAATTTTTGAATTTTTAACTGTCCAGGTTTTTTTTGTGATGGGTGTAAATAAAGATTGTTGGTCAAGACCCTGAAATGCATCTTCCATTTTATCTTTTGTTGAATAGGATCCAGCAATAGCAATAACTGGCGAAAAAGCAGCTTTTGCTTGAGCTACACCAGTCACTAGATTTGTTGCACCAGGACCATTTTGTCCAGCTATTATTACACCAGGTTTATTACATGCTCTAGCGTAACCATCAGCCATATGGGTGCCAGTTCTTTCGTCTCTTACACCAATAAATTTTATTTTTTTTTCATGATATAGAGCATCAAACATCTCCATTGTAGCAGAACCAATAAGACCAAAGACATGATCAACTTTTTCTTTCTTTAATGATTTGACGGCAGCTTCACCACCAGTCATTTTCCTATGGGGTTTGATCACGAAACTTTTTTGACTTCAGTATCAGCATCATCTTTAAAGTGAGGCATTACTTTTTCAGTAAAAAGTTTTATGCTTTTCATACAATCTTCATGTTTTATACCAGGAAAATTTGACCAAACTTGTAAATTTTGTAAGTTTAGTTCAGATTTTAATTCATGAATTTTGTCAATTACATACTCTGGAGTTCCAAAAAGCATATTTCGTTTATGTAAGAAATCGTAGCTAAGTAAATCTAACTTTCCTTTAGTAACAGGTAGTTCTTCACCTGGATCCATATGATTTCCTAGACCTCTCCAGTGACATACCCATCTCATATAATTTACCATATGTTCCCCAGCTTTTTCTTTGGCTTCTTCCATTGAATCAGCAACAAACATATCTCTTACCAAAGAAATACCTTCGCCCATTGGTACATTTCTTTTTTCTGCTTCTGATTTTGCATTTTTGAAAGCTTCAAATTTAATTTTTAACGCTTTAACTGTTGGTATCCACATAATTATATTTAAGCCTTGTTGAGCTGCCCATTCAATAGATCGAATACCATCTACAACTTGATGAATAGGGGGACAAGGTTTTTGATAAGGTTTTGGAAGAACACTGATGTTTTCCATAACATTAGTCTCAAGGTTTACTAATTCTTTGTTAGGTGGACTCATATCATGTTGCCATACATAATCAGGTGCTGGATATGTATAAAATTCACCTTTGTGGTTAAAAAATTTTTCTTTCCATGCTTTTTTTAAAATTGTTAAAGTTTCTTCAAATAGTCTAAAGTTTTTAGCCTGGTCTTTCATGTCGGCTTCTTTGTTTAAATTTATAGCTTCTCTTCCATAAATTCCTCTACCAATTCCAATTTCAACTCTTCCTTTTGATAGTTGGTCTAATAAAGCAATATCTTCAGCCATTCTAATTGGGTTATGAAATGTAATTACGTTGCAAGCTTGACCAATTCGAATTTGATTAGTTCTTGCTGCAGCATCAACCCCCATCATTAATGGATTAGTCAGAGACTCCATTCCCTCATGGTTAAAATGATGCTCTGTGTACCAAATAGAATTCCATTTATTCTGATCACAATATTCTGTAATCTCTCTAGTTTCTTCTAATAGTTCGTGATATGGCTTGTGAGTCCAATTAGTAGTGTTACAAAAGTATCCAAATTTCATGCTTCCTCCTTTAAACTTTCTAATTTAAAAAAAGACGATCGATCCCACTTTCGTATTGGATTTAACGATGAGTTATGTATCGCTTTAATAAAATAATACTATTAATCTTATCGCTGATATTCAATAAATTTCTTCAGAGAATTCTTTAAAAAATTTTGAAAAAATATGCCTTTTTTGACACTTTTTGACCCATTTAAAAAAGAAGGGTGCATTCTAAAATCGTAGGAAGGTTCAAAAAAAAAAGGAACAGACATTCTTTTTGATTTATTCCATAACACTCTGTGGTTTGTAGCTTTAAACTTGCCTTTACTTAAATACTCTAGGGCTAGTCCAGTGTTTACTATAAGTGCATTTTTATTAAACGGAACATCATACCATTTCTTATTTTTTCTATTTTGTACTTGAAGACCTCCTTTTTTATCTTGGTAAAGAATAGTAAAGACTCCACTATCAACATGCGTTTCGCATCCAAGAGCTGCACCATCTTGTTTTGAAATTTCTACAGGCTCATTCTGATTAGGATAGTAATTAAACCTTAATGTACTAAGAGTTTTAATTCTTGAAAAAGCTTGATTGCTTATACATTCATCTTTTTTATAAAGCTTAATTATTCCTTTAAACAAAATTTCACTTAAAGAAAAAATTTTATCAAAATAATTTGATAAACTTTTAATTGATAATTTACTTAGCGATTTATTCAAATTTAAATATTCAATATATGGAGAATTGTACTTTTTTAAATGATGAGGCATTATCTTGAAATCACCTAAATCTAATCCCTCTTTCCCATTAACAGTATTTGGAAAATAACCTCTATAAATATTTTTATTTATTTTATTCCATTTTTTCGGTGCTAATTTTTTTTTATTTTTTTCAGATGAGTTAAAAAATTTATTTCCAATTTTACAAATGTTTCTTATATCTTTTTGATTTATCCCATGTCCTGTGATTTGAAAAAATCCTACGTTTTGACAAGCTTTTTCAATTTTTTTAATTGTTTTAAATGTATTTTGGTTTTTAAAATTATTTTTGACTAGTGAAGATATATCAATTGTAGGTATATAATTTTTTATCATCGCCTAACGGGAGTTTCAGTTGCAATATACTGATCTCTAGCTTTTTCTCTGATGTAAATATAAATTCCAGCTGCTATGATGCAGGCAACACCAAAAAATGTTCTGGTCGAAGGTATTTCGTTAAATAATAAATAACCTGGTATCATTGACATAATGATTAAAGAATACTCAAAAAGAGAAACTACAGAAGGTGAGGCAACTATATATGCAGAAAATATACAGACAAAAGCAATTGAAGCGACAAACCCAAAAAATAGAATAAATTTCCATGTATATTCAATATTCGAAAACCACTCTCTAAATATAAATTGAGTTGTTGGATCAAAATCTGATTTATTGAATTGACCGTTACCCATAAAAATAAAAATAAATACACAAAGTAAGATTGCAATAAGATAGAAATAATACAATTGTGTATAAACACCATCTTTATCCGAAGTATATTTTGTTATTGTCATAGAAGCCGCGTAACAAAATGCACAAAAGACAGGTAATAAATTTCTGTACTGAAAATCAGAAAAATTTGGATCCAAGACTATAAAAACACCTATGAATCCAAACACAATTGCTGACCATCTTCTTATGCCTATGAATTCTTTCAAAAATATTTTAGCAAAAATTGAAACAAAAAAAGGACAGGAGAAAAAAAGTGCATTCGCTGTTGCTAAAGGCATGTAGGTTAAAGATATGAAGAATGCTGAAAAGGCTAAGAAATGCAGAAACACTCTAAATAAAGTTAAAAAGGGATAATACGTTTTTAAAGATACTTTTTCTTTTTTAAATTTAACATACAAAAATAGCAAAACTGCAGCAACAAAATATCTTCCAAAAAAAATTTCGTAAAGAGCTGCCTTTTCAAAAATATATTTGATTAAAGAATCTTGCATCGCGAATAAAGTCATCGCAATAACGATTAAAACAATTCCTTTAGAATTATTATCTTTTGTCATTTATCTAAGAGGTTTTTCTATGGCTATTGATTGATTTTGTGCTTTTTCACGAATAAAAATATAAATTCCACTCGATACAATTATTAATATTCCAATCACTGTATTTAATGAAGGAATTTCATCAAAATATAACCATCCTAATAGTGGTGACCAAAATAATATTGAATATTCAAAAGGAGAAATCACAGAAGGTGAAGCTATGCTGTAAGCGGTAAATAAAAAAAGAAAAGCAATAGTTGCCGTAATCCCAGTAGCAGTCATTAATAAAATATTGTTACTAAAGTCAACAAACCACTCCCTAAATATAAATTGAGAAGCTGGATGATCAGA
>CABXRX010000027.1 GCA_902514745.1 uncultured Pelagibacteraceae bacterium
GCCAAAGACAAAGAATTTCTATTGCAAGAGCACTAGCTACACAACCTAGACTTCTTGTTTGTGATGAGCCAACTTCTGCATTAGATGTTAGTATTCAGGCACAAATTTTAAATTTATTAAAAGATCTTCAAGAACAATTAAATTTAACTATTCTATTTATAAGCCATGATTTGCCTGTTGTAAGACAGATGTGTGATAGAATTGGAGTATTAAAAGATGGTGAATTATGTGAGGTTGCAAATACTGAAGATATATTTTTAAAACCTCAACATGATTACACAAAAAAACTTTTGCATTTAATGCCTAAAATTGAATCAATTTATAATTAATTTTGAAGTGCCTAAAATGGACGGGTTTTAAGTCTAATTTAACTTATTATTTTGCATTCTCACTTATAGATTGTATTATACATTTTCAAAAAATTTAAGTTATGGCTGATAAAGATAGAGTCTTTATATTTGATACTACTATGCGTGATGGTGAGCAATCACCAGGCGCATCTATGAGTTTGGAAGAAAAAATCCAAATCGCAAGAGTATTTGATGAATTGGGTATCGATATTATTGAAGCTGGTTTTCCAATTGCATCTCCTGGAGATTTTGAGGCCGTTTCAGAAGTTAGTAAAATTTTAAAAAATTCTATTCCAGCAGGGCTTTCAAGAGCTAGTAAAAAAGATATTGACGCATGTCATGAAGCATTAAAAGCAGCACCTAGATTTAGAATTCATACTTTTATTTCTACAAGTCCTTTACATATGAAGCATAAGTTAAACAAAACTCCAGAGCAAGTTTTGGATGCAATTAAAGAAAGTGTAACATACGCAAGAAACTTTACCGATGATGTTGAGTGGTCTTGTGAAGATGGAACAAGAACGGATATGGATTATATGTGTAAAACAGTTGAACTAGCAATAAATTGTGGAGCAAAAACAATAAACATTCCTGACACAGTAGGTTATACAACACCTTCTGAATATATAAAAATTATTACAACTTTGAAAAATAAAGTACCTAATATTGATAATGCAATTTTATCTGTTCATTGCCATAATGATTTGGGTTTAGGGGTTGCAAACTCTTTAGCAGGAGTTTCTGCAGGCGCAAGACAAGTTGAATGTACAATAAATGGAATTGGTGAAAGAGCAGGTAATGCAGCGCTTGAAGAAATTGTAATGGCTATTAGAACTAGAAATGATTTAATGCCATATTCAACAGGTATTAAAACTGAATTACTAAGTAAAGCATCAAAGGTTGTATCAAATGCAACATTTCCAGTTCAATTTAATAAAGCAATAGTTGGAAAAAATGCATTTGCACATGAAGCTGGAATTCATCAAGATGGAATGTTAAAAAATAGAGAAACATATGAAATTATGACACCTGAAAGTGTTGGTGTTAAAAAAACTTCTTTGGTAATGGGAAAACATTCTGGGAGACATGCATTTAAAGAAAAACTAAATGATCTTGGTTATGCTGATATAACAGATGATGTTATCCAAACTGCATTTGGGAAATTTAAAATTTTAGCAGATAAGAAAAAACATGTTTACGACGATGATATAATGGCATTAGTAGATGACAGTCTTATTACTGATAATCAAATTAATGCAATTAGTTTAAAATCTTTAAAAGTATTTGCTGGAACAGGAGAACCTCAAAAAGCTGAAATGACTTTAGATGTTTATGGAAAAGTGAAACAGGCGACTGAAATTGGAGATGGTCCAGTAGATGCAATATTTAAATGTATAAAAGTTTTATATCCTCATGATGTAAAATTACAATTATATCAAGTTCATGCGGTAACAGAAGGAACAGATGCTCAAGCAACAGTTAGTGTTAGGATTGAGGAAAAAGGTAAAACAACAGTTGGCCAAGCAGCTGACACAGATACATTAGTAGCATCAGCAAACGCTTATATTAATGCATTGAATAAAATGATTATTAAACGAGATAAAACAGCACCAATGGAGCAAGAAAATCAAAAAGTGAGAGGTATATAAATGGGACTATTCGATAAAGTTAAAAAAATTTGGAGCCAAGATATGGCGATTGATCTTGGAACAGCTAACACATTAGTTGTTTTAAAAGGACAAGGTGTAGTTTTGAATGAACCCTCTGTTGTTGCAATAGTAGATCAAGGTGGAAAAAAAAATGTTTTGGCAGTTGGCGATGAAGCCAAAACAATGCTTGGTAGAACACCTGGAAACATAAGTGCAATTAGACCTTTAAGAGATGGTGTAATCGCAGATTTCATTGTTACTGAAGAAATGATAAAACATTTTATAAGAAAAGTTCATAAAGGAAGTACATTTGCAAACCCAAGAATTTTAATTTGTGTTCCAACAGGCTCTACACCAGTTGAAAGAAAAGCAATTCAAGATAGTGCGCTAGCAGCAGGAGCTAGAAGAGTGCAGTTAATTGAAGAACCTATAGCTGCTGCAATTGGAGCCGGGCTTCCAATTTCTGAAGCAACAGGATCTATGATAGTAGATATTGGTGGTGGTACCAGTGAGATTGCTGTCATGTCTTTAGGTGGATTAGTTTATTCTAAATCTTTAAGAATTGCAGGTGATGCAATGGACACAGCAATAGTTAATTATATGAGAAAAGAATATAATCTTTTAATTGGAGACACTACCGCTGAAAAGATTAAAAAAGAAATGGGTACAGCATTAGCCTCAGGTACTAATACTTATCCAGTAAAAGGAAGAGATCTTAGATCTGGTACTCCGAAAGAAGTTAATATTACAGAGGAAGACACAGCAGAAGCATTGAATGATATCATGAGGGAAATGATTAACGCTATAAAGCAAGCTTTAGAAAATACTCCTCCAGAACTCTCTGCTGACTTAGTTGATATGGGATTAACATTAACGGGTGGCGGAGCTTTATTAAAAAATATTGATAAAAGATTTTCCAAAGAAACTGGGTTACCTGTTCATGTCGCTGACGATCCATTATCTTGTGTTGCTGTAGGTACAGGAAAAGCATTAGATCAGGAAGAAACATTTTCCACTATGTTATCTGAATATTAAGATCAATGGCTTCAAGCAGGGATGATTTTGTAATTGCCATTAGATCAGCCTTTCTAAAAAAAAAAGATAAACAAAAATTTTCACTATTAACTCTAATTTTTTTATCTTTTGTTGTTATTGTATTAAGTAATTTTAATTTTAAAGCTATTCAAATTGTTAAATTAAGTATTAATGAGGCGATATATAGATCTACAAATTTAATATCTACTCCTGAAAATTACATAAAAGGTTTAAAAAAAGACTTTGATCAACATATGAGATTGTATGAAACACACAATACAATCAAGATAGAATTAGAGAATTTAAAACAAAAGCAACTAACAAATGATTTTTTAGAAATAGAAAATAAAAAATTAAGATCATTGATTGATGAAAATATCAAAACAGATGAAATATTTGCAAAAGTTTTAATTGACAAAGAAAGTCCTTATCTAAAATCAGTCGTTTTAAACAAAGGTTCTAGAGATAATGTTAAAATTGGAATGGCAATTGTAGATGGAGTTTACCTTGTTGGACAAATTATCGAGGTAAATTATTCTAATTCGAGAGCATTATTATTGTCCGATCTTAACAGTAAAATACCTTCTGTTTTAGCCCCTAATGACATCCAAGCTGTAGTTTCTGGAACTGGAAGCAATTATGGAATAATTGAACACACTCAAGATGAAATTGATAAAAATTTAAATGGGAATGAAATAATAGCTTACACATCAGGTCTTGGAGGGTTATTCAAACCTGGTATTCCGATTGGAAAAACATCAACAGGTTTAGCTGGAAAAATAAATTTTTTTTCTGATTTTACACAACTTAATTATGTGAAAATAACTTCTTACAAAATAGGTAGAGAGAAATAATGTCGTCATTAAATAAAAGTCCTTTTTTAAAAATTTTTTTATCCTACCTACCAATATTTATGCTTTTTTTTTCTGTTTTTAATGAATTTGATTTTAATTATTTAAAACTTGAATATTTTTCATTTAATTTTGTACATTTATTAATTTTTTTTTGGACATTAAGAAATCCAGATCACTTAAGCTATCTTGCAATTTTTTTTGCAGGCATAATTAATGATGTAGTAATAGGTATACCGCTAGGAATAAGTAGTTTTTGTTATTTACTTCTTTGTTCAGTAACTGCCTATATTAGAAATATAACTTTAACTCCAAATTTTATTAAAGATTGGATATCACTATTGTTTACAATTTTACTCATAAACTCAATTCAAGTAATAGTTTTAGATTTAATTTTTTTGATCACAGTTGATTATATGGATTATTTAATTAACTCAGGATTCACTTTTTTATTTTATCCAATATTTTTTATAATTTTTAATTTTTTGAATCAGAGAATTTCAATTCAGCAAAATGATTAAATCTAACTCAGGAATCAGAAAAGCAGATGTTATAAATAGAAGAATGTTTATAATTGGAGCTGCTAAAATAGTTGTTTTTGCAGGTATCGTTGCTCGTCTATTTTCTCTTCAAATTAATGAGAATAAAAAATACCTTACACTTTCTGATAAAAATAGAATTAGAGAGTGGAAATTACCTCCAACTAGAGGAAATATAGTTGACTATTTTGGTAATGTTATTGCAGGAAATTTAAAAGTTTATCAATTACATATAATTCCTGAACAAGTTGAAAATTTTAATTATTTATTGTTGAGATTAAAAAATCTTTTGGAATTAAGTGATAAAAAAATCAAAAGAATTAACAAGTTAAAAGCTGAATTAAAACCCTGGGATAGCATAATTGTTTCTGAAAATTTAAGTTGGAGTCAATTTGTAAAAATCAATAATTATTTATATGACCTGGTTGGAGTTAAACCAGTCATGACTATTTCTAGAAATTATCCATTTAATGAAACATATACTCATGTTCTTGGATATGTGAGTCAACCTAATGAACAAGAAATTTTAGAAAATGAAGTGGTTCAGGAAAGATTTGTTCCAGGAATGAAAATCGGAAAATTAGGATTAGAAAAAAGACTTGAAAATCATTTGATAGGTACAAATGCTATTCAACGGTATGAAGTAAATGCTTACGGTAAAAGAATTAATCAACTTGAACATCAAAAAGGAGAGCAAGGATTAAAAATACGTTTAACAGTTGATACAGAAATACAAAAAGCTTGTGGAGAACTACTTAAAGGAAAAGCAGGCTCTATAAGTGTTATGGATATTTATACTGGAGATATTATTGCCATGTATTCCTCACCTTCTTATAATCCAAATTTGTTTCTTTTTGGAATAAGTCAAGATGAGTGGCAGTTAATAAGAAATAATCCACTTAAACCGCTAGTAAATAAAACTCTATCTGGCCTCTACTCTCCAGGATCTACGATAAAGCCAATCGTTGCGCTATCTGCTCTAGAAAATAACGTTATTGATACAAAGTTCAAAGTCAAATGTACTGGTAAAATGGAATTGTACGGACAAACATTTCATTGCTGGAAGGAAAAAGGGCATGGCTGGGTAAGTTTAAAAAATGCAATGAAACAATCTTGTGATACTTATTTTTATGAAGTTGCGAGACTGCTTGGTGTTGATAGACTAAATAATACTGCTGAAAAGTTTGGGTTAGGAAAAAAAGTTCTTGGCGAATATTTTAATATAGAAAAAAAAGGATTATTTCCTAATACAAAATGGAAAAAAAATAATCTTGGTAAAGGCTGGGTGCTAGGTGAAACTCTCATAACAGGCATTGGTCAAGGGTATATACAATCTACTCCTTTACAACTTTGTATGATGACTGCACAAATTGCAAATGGCGGCTATTCGATAAAACCAAAAATTATTGTAGACAATAATCCATTATCCTTTGAGGATGCAAAGCAGGCAATGGAGAAAGGATTATTATATGACAAAGAAACCAAGTCATTTAAAGACAAAAAATTATTTAAAGATAAAAAAAATATTAAGATAGTTCAAGAAGCAATGTTCAGTTCTACTAATGAAAGATTTGGGACTTCTTACAGATCAAGAATTGATGATCCTAGATATCAATTCGCAGGTAAAACAGGAACAGCCCAGGTAAAAAGAATCAGTAAGAGGGAGCGTGAATTAGACTTAGAATTAGAACAAATACCATACAAAGATAGAGATCATGCTTTATATGTTGCTTATGGACCTTATATTAATCCAAGATATGCTCTAAGCATAATTGTTGAACACGGTGGTTCAGGAAGTAAAACAGCAGCACCTATAGCAAAAAAATTATTTAAATTAATAATTGATAGGCATGAATTAAGAAATAAACAGTCAAATTTTGAGAGGATCACGATTTAAATGTTTCAACATGATAGATTAAATAACGAGATTACATTTCTTCAAAAAATAAAAAATTTAGATTATATCTTAATAATTTCTGTTGCACTTTTATCTATAATTAGTTTGTTTGTTATGTATTCTACAGATGGAGGAGAAATTCTTTTTCATACCAAAAATCATTTTGTGAAACTTTCAGTTTTTTTTCCATTAATGTTTTTAGTTGCTTTTTTTAATATAAAATTTTGGCATAATTTTTCTTATATAATTTTCTTATTGGTAATACTTCTATTAATTTGGGTTTCATTTTTTGGAATTAAATCTTCAGGTTCACAAAGATGGATGGACCTATATTTATTTGTACTTCAGCCTTCTGAGTTAATGAAAGTTGCAATAATAATGTGTCTTGCAAAATATTATCACAGATTGAAAATAGAAAATGTTAATTCTTTTACCAGCATAATGATTGCCTTATCAATTATATCAATTCCAATTATTTTTGTGATTTCTCAACCAGATCTTGGTACATCAATTTTGATTGCTTCAAGTGGTTTAATAATTTTATGGCTAGGTGGGGTAAAAGTTAAGTATTTTATATACTCGTTTGTTACTTTTTTAATATCTTTGCCTTTTATAATTTCATTCTTAAAGCCTTACCAAAAATTAAGAATACTTACTTTTTTAGACCCAGATAGAGATCCTTTAGGGGCAGGGTATCAAATTATACAATCAAAAATAGCTATAGGTTCAGGAGGTTTTGAAGGTAAAGGTTTTTTAAAAGGAACTCAGAGTTATTTAGATTTTTTACCAGAAAAACATACAGATTTTATTTTCACTTTATTTTCAGAGGAATTTGGATTTATAGGCTCTATTGCTCTTTTGATATTATATTCAATAATAATTTTTAGAATTATCAGGATAGGATCAATCTCAAGGAGTAATTTTGCTAGACTATTTTGCTTTGGATATGCTTTTGCAATCTTTATTTATATTGTTGTAAATTTATCAATGGTCTTGGGTCTACTTCCAATAGTTGGTTCCCCACTTCCAATAATGTCTTATGGAGGATCTTCAATGCTCTCAACTATGATTGGTTTTGGTATTGTACTAAGTGCAAAAATCAATCACAAACAGATGATTGCATAAAAACAAATTAAAATTTGCATAATTTGTCACTCTAATATTTTAACTTTTACTTGTATAACAACTTTTATGAATAAAGATTTTAAGATAGGAATAGTAGGAGCCGGTATACAAGGTGTATCAAATGCGCTGTTTCTTCAAAAAAAAGGATTTAATGTAACAATCTTCGATAGAGATAATCCAGGAAGTCAGGCAGCATCTTATGGAAATGCAGGACATTTTTCTCCGTATGCTTCAGTTCCTCTTAATAGACCTGATGTTTTAGGAGATATACCTTCAATGTTACTAAATTCTTCTGGACCACTTGCGTTAAAATGGAATTATGTTCCAAAGATGATCCCTTGGTTTTTAAAATTTATTATGAACTCAACTACAAATAAAATGATGCACACCGCAAAAAATATGCATCAAATTTTAGATCTAGCTTTACCAGCTTATGATGAATTGTTCGATGAGATAGATTTAGATGGCTTAGTTGAAAATAAAGGAATTTTATATATTTGGAATGACAAAGATTTAAAAAGTAGAGACTTAGAAATTCGAGTGAGAGAGGAATTAGGTGTTAAACAACAATTAGTAAATAAAGCTGAAATTCACGACCTTGAGCCTCATATTAAACCATTTTATCATGCCGGTGTTTATTATCCTTACGCAAGACATGCTCGTAATCCAAAAAAAATTCTTCTAAAATTATTTGATCTTTTTATAAAAAAAGGTGGAAAATTTAATAAAGTTAACATTAAAGATATTAATTTTGATGATGAAAAACCAATTTTTAAAACAGAAACTCAAAGCTATATATTTGATAAAGTAGTAATAGCTTGTGGAGCATTTTCAAAAAAGTTAACCGATAACTTGGGTGAAGAAATACCTCTAGATACTGAAAGAGGATATCATGTTCACTTTAAGAATTGTGACCATTTACTTAGCAGACCAGTAATTTTTTCAAATCGTGGTTTTGGAATTACTCCAATGGAACAAGGTCTTAGAGTTGTAGGCACTGTTGAGTTTGGAGGACTTGAAAATCCATTATCCAAATCAAGAATTAAAAATTTAATAAATAATGCAAAATATATGCTTGGTGATTTGCCAAACCACGAGGATGAGTGGTTAGGTTTTAGACCATCTTTACCTGATTTTTTACCAGTTATGGGACCGTCAAGAAATTATAAAAATGTATATTATTGTTTTGGACATCATCATTTAGGATGGACTTTAGGCCCAATATCTGGAAAGATTGTTTCTGGAATGATCGCAAATGAAAACACCAATTTG
>CABXRX010000028.1 GCA_902514745.1 uncultured Pelagibacteraceae bacterium
AAAAGATTTATTACGAAAATTTTAAAGATGCGGTTGAACGTAATAGAAAAAAATTGCCTTCTGTTCATAAAAAATTAAAAAATGCTGGTGTAAAATATGTTTTATCCAGCTGGATTGATCTTCATGGGATTCCAAAATCAAAACCAGTTCCAATGTCTGATTTTGAACCTTTATGTTTAGGAAAAGGTCCTCAATTCGCTGTTCATTCGATTTCTTTTGTTCCAGAATTAACACCCGCAGACTCTGATCAGGTAATGTTACCAGATTTAGACTCTGTTTATATTTGTCCGTGGGATACATCTACAGCAATTATTTTTGCAGATCTTTTTTGGGAAGACAAACCTTATAACGTTTGTCCAAGACAGGCTTTAAAACGTAACATGCAAAAAGCCCAAGATGCTGGATATAAAGGTATGGCTGGTGTGGAGCCTGAGTTTATTGCTATGAAATATGATGAAAATGGTCAACCTGTAAAAGCTATTGATACTGATCCTATAAAAGGAATTAGACCGAGGCGTCAAGCCTTTGGTTATGATGTTGAGCATTCATTAGATTCAATGCATTTTTTAAAAGAGTTAATAGACATTCTTAATGGATTAGGTTGGAAACTGCACGATGTAGTTGCAGAAGGTGCATACTCTCAATTTGAATTAGATTTTCATTACACAAATCTTTTAGAAATGGCTGACAGATTAGTTTTTCTACGTATTCTTCTTAAAGAAGTCGCAAAAAAACATGACATGTTTATTACTTTTATGCCAAAACCAACGATAGGTGATTGGAGATCAGGAGCTCACATAAATTTTTCAATGGTTGATAAAAATGGAAAAAATATTTTTGATGGTGGAAATAAATGGTCTAAGGAGTCTTTGTTCGCAGTTGGCGGGCTTATGAAACATGCAGAAGCATTGACTTCGATTACATGTTCAACTGTAAATTCTTACAACGGACTTGTACCAAGAGTAGGAGGGTTTGAAGGAGGTACAGTTACTTGGGCACCAACAAATATTACATATGGACATAATAATAGATCTGCTCAGTTTAGATTACCACAAAATAGATATTGTATTGAAAACAGAGCTGCAGATATGACAATGAATGTATATTTAGCTTTTTCTATGACTCTTTCAGCAGCTGTAGAGGGTATTAAAAATAAAATTCACCCAGGCAAACCTACAGATCAAGATCTTTATGATATGACCGATGGTGAATTTAAAAAACTTGGAATTAAAAGACTTCCAAGAAATTTACTAATGGCTATAGAAGCACTTAAAAAAGATAATTTATCTGAAGAAGTAATAGGAACTGTTATGAAAAAATCTTTGCTTGCTTATAAGAATGACGAGTGGGAAAGATACCATCAAGCAGTTACTGATTGGGAAGTAAAAGAATATCTAAGACTTTATTAATTCATGGCGAATTATGAGAAGTTTAAATTAGGAAACGTTAAGCTTTTATCAGGTAAAATTTTAAATTCTGCAGAACTAGCATATAAAACTTACGGTAAATTAAATAAAAATGGTTCTAATGTAATTGTTCTTCCAACTTTTTACACAGGAAACCATATAAGAAACGAGGGATTTATAGGAAAAAATAGAGCTATAAACCCAAATAAATACTTTATTGTTTCAATTAATATGTTTGGAAATGGTTTTTCCTCTTCACCCAATAATTCTATAAAAAATCAATTTGGTGCAAAATTTCCAACGTTAACATTATGGGATAATATTTATTGTCAACACAAACTCATTACAGAGAAACTAAAAATAAAAAAAATAGCACTAGTAACAGGTTGGTCAATGGCTGGTTGTCAGTCTTATCAATGGGCAGCACAATATCCAAATATGGTAAAAGCCATTCTTCCTTTTTGTGCCTCATCTAAAACATCAATTCATAATCATGTATTTTTAGAAGGAGTTAAAGCTGCACTTACCGCTGACAAAAGTTGGAACAAAGGTAATTATAAAAAACAACCAGTTGAAGGTTTAAAAGCTTTTGGACGTGTTTATGCAGGTTGGGCTTTTTCTCAAAATTTTTATAGGGAAAAATTATATAAAAAACTTGGTTATAAAAATTCAGAAGATTTATTAAAAGATTGGGCAAATGATCATGCTAATAATTGGGACGCAAATAATTTATTATCAAAACTAAAAACATGGCAACTTAACGATATAAGTAAAGGACCAATTTATAATAATAATTATGTTAAAGCACTTAAATCAATTAGAGCAAAGACAATTTTGATGCCTTGCAATCAAGATCTTTACTTTAGAACTGAAGATAACAAATATGAAAAAAAATTTATTCATCATTCATCATTAAGACCAATTGACTCATCTTTTGGTCATTGTGCAGCAAATCCTGGAAATGATAAAAATTTTGAGAAAAAACTGGATAAAAATATTAGAGAATTATTAAATTAAAATGACAAAAATAAATAAAGTTGCGGTAATTGGAACGGGAGTAATTGGTACAGGATGGATTATTCGTTTTTTAGCTCACAACAAAATTGTTTATGCTTACGATAAAGATATAAAACTAAAAAAAAGTTTGATTAATGAAATTAAAAGAACTTGGCCATCTGTAAAAAAACTTTTTAATAAAAAAAAACTTAATCTTAAAAATTTTAAATATTTTACCTCTATTGAGGAAACTTTAAAAGACGCAGATTTTATTCAAGAATGTGCAAGTGAGAATTATGCTTTAAAAACTAAATTGATGGGTACTATTGGAAAATATTCTAAACCTAATACGATTATTTCATCAAGTTCTTCAGGATTACTACCAACAAGAATTTATTCTAAATGTAAAAACCCTGAAAGAACAATGATAGGACATCCTTTTAATCCAGTTTATTTATTGCCTGCCGTTGAAATAGTTCCTGGAAAAAAAACTTCAAAAAAATTTTTAAAAAAAGCGAAAAAATTTTATAGCTCAATATCAATGAATCCAATAATGGTAAAACATGAATTGCCAGGTTACTTATCTGATAGATTGCAAGAGGCTCTATGGAGGGAAGGGTTGCATATCATCAATGAAGGTCATGCTACTACAGAAGATTTAGATAGAGCAATCGAAGATGGACCAGGACTTAGGTGGTCATTAATGGGAACCTTCTTAACTTTTCATTTAGCTGGAGGAAAAGCTGGAATGAGACATATGTTGGAGCAATTTGGACCAGCTTTACAGCTTCCATGGACAAAACTAAAGGCTCCAAAGTTATCCAATAAATTAATTGATAGATTGGTTAAAGGAACTAGAAAACAATCGAAAGGTAAATCTGTTGCAAAAATTTCAAATATTAGAGATGAATATTTGGTTGAGCTTCAAAAGCTTAGAAAAAAATACGAAAAAAAATTAAGATAAATTAATCATTTCTTTCTGTATGACCATCAACAGAAATAACCTGTCCAGATACTTTGCTTGAATCATCAGAAATTAAAAAAGAACACATTTTTCCAATGTCCTCTTCCAATATCCATTGTTTCATTGAGCTCATTGAAACAAAATCTTTTTCAATTACTTTTGTTGAAACTTTAGTAAATTTAGCTTTATCTTTTATAACTCTTTTCATTCTATCTCCCTTAATTGTTCCGGGACATACAGCATTAACTCTAATATTAAATTTACCTAACTCCATAGCTAATGTTTTTGTAACACCAATAATAGCCCATTTGCTTGCAGCATAGGGGGACCGAAGAGGAAAACCAAGGATACCAGCAGTAGATGAAATATTGATTATTGATCCATTTTTAGATTTTTTAATTAATGGAATAGCTTTTTTTGTGAAATAGAAGTGGCTATTTACATCTACATGTAATGTATTTTCCCAGTCTTTAGATTTTAATTTTTCAAGTGAACCTGTGGGTCCTGCAATACCTACATTATTAATTAACGCATCAATTTTATTTGTTTTCTTTTTTACTTTATCAAAAAAATCTGAAACCTGGTACTCGTTAGATGCATCACAAAGATACGCAAAAAGTCTTTTATTTTTAAGTGGATGTTTATTTAATTTATTAACTGATTTGTTATCCAGATCACAAAGATAAACAGTAGCTCCTCTAGCAAGACATACTTTTGCTGTAGCCAAACCAATTCCAGATGCTCCCGCTGATATGATAATTTTTTTATTTTTTAATGATTGGTTAACCATTAATTATGATTTTGTTAATGATGACTGTAATTCTTTATTAGTTATATAACCTGTTATATTTCCACTTTTATCAACTACCTCGCAATTAGCATTGGTACATACTATTTGTGGTAAAAATTCTTCTATAAATTGATCTTCATTTACTTTAACTAGATTTGATTTATCAATACCGTTTGTTTCATTAGCTTTTGTCATAATGATTTTAGCTTTAATAACTTTTGCTCTGTTAACATCTTTGACAAATGCTTTCACATAATCATCAGCAGGTTTCATGATGATATCAACAGGAGTCCCAACTTGAACTAATTTACCTGCATTTAATATTCCAATGTGATCTCCAAGTCTAAGCGACTCATCTAGATCATGAGTAATAAATACAATTGTTTTCTTTAATTCTGATTGAAGATCTATTAATTGTTTTTGCATATCACTTCTAATAAGTGGATCTAATGCGCTAAAAGCTTCATCCATTAACATGATATCTGAATTAGTAGCTAACGCTCTAGCTAGACCAACACGTTGCTGCATTCCTCCAGATAACTGATTTGGAAATTGATTTTCAAACCCATTAAGACCAACAGCTTCAATTTTTTCCATAGCAACTTTATCTCTTTCCTCTTCAGCTTTACCTTGCATCTCTAAACCATAACCAACATTTTGCATTACCGTTTTATGTGGAAATAAACCAAATCTTTGAAAGACCATGCTCATTTTGTGTCTTCTAAAATCTATTAATTGTTCAGGATTAAAACTCATAACATTTTCACCATCAATTAGAATTTCCCCAGCTGTTGGATCGATCAATCTATTTAAATGTCTTATAAGTGTTGATTTTCCAGAGCCTGATAACCCCATACAAACAAAAGTTTCACCTTCTTCAATATTTAAAGAAACATTATCTAGTCCAACAGTATGACCCGTTTGTTCTAGAACTTCATCTTTTGTAGCTCCATCTTGAACCATAGGCATTATGGAATCCGGCTTGTTACCAAAAATTTTATAAATATTATTTATTTCTATTTTTGACATTATTTATTTTCTTTCTTAGTCGGAGCATTTCTCTCTTGAAGAGTTTCTCCGTAAGATTGAGTAATTCTATCCAAAACAATTGCTAATAGCACAATTGCAATTCCTGCCTCTGCAGCTCGACCCACATTTAATTGTTGAAGACCAAGAAGAACTTCATCTCCCAAACCTCTAGTTCCAATCATTGATGCGATAACAACCATTGATAAAGCCATCATTGTACATTGGTTAATTCCTTGCATTATATTTGGAAGAGCTAATGGGATTTGAACACCCCATAATTTTTGTTTTTTACTTGCACCAAAAGCATCAGCTGCCTCTGTTACCTCGCTGTCAACTAATCTAATTCCCAAATCTGTTAATCTAACTAAGGGAGGAACAGCGTAAATAAAAGTTGCGATAATTGCAGGCACAGCACCTAAACCAAATAACATAATTCCTGGTATCAAATATACAAAAGCAGGAATAGTCTGCATTAAATCAAGTATAGGAAGAATTTTTTCTCTTACTCTGTTTGCTCTAGACATCCAAATTCCAATGGGAACACCTATTACAAGACATAAGAAAATACTGATTAACATTATAGATGTTGTTTCAATTGCTTTATCCCAGAATCTTGGATGCAAAAATCCTATAAAAAATGTACAGAATCCAACTGCAACTGTTGTTTTAATTTTTTTTCCACTCGCAAAATACGCAAGTATTACCACACCTATAATTACTAAAGGCCAGGGGGCTTGAACTAAAAAATTTTTAAGGCCCATTAACATAGCAAGTAAAACATTATTTATTGCTTCAAATATAAAACCAAAGTTTTCATTTAGAGCTTTGAACCACTTGTTGATCCAGGGCATTAAGGGTAAGTCTAACCATTTAGGCCAATTACCTAGCCAAGAAAAATCATTTAATAACTCGCCAACAGACTCTGGTTTTCTTTTAGATGAGCTGTAGCTAGTAACTAATAACCATACAAAAATACCTAAAAGACTTAAGTTAAATAAATTTTTTTTATCTTTGAACATATATGGTTATTATTATTTAAAGAAAGAGCCCAGTAAAGGGCTCTTTCAAATTATTTTATTTTATCAGATTACAAAGCAGCTGTAACTTTTGAAGCTACGTCTGCAGGTACCCAACTTTTCCACATTGCTTGAGTTTTTAAAAACTCTTTAGCAGTTAATTCCATATCACCATCAGACTCGTCTTCGTAGAAGGCTAACATTTTGTTAACTACCGCAGTAGGGATAGTATATTTCTCTAAGAAAGCTGTTTCAGCTGGATGAGCTTTTGCCCAATCAGTTAAAACAGACTTTGTTAAAGCCATATCTCTATACTCACATGCACAAGATTTTGTATATGCATCTGGACCATCTGCTTTGATTTTTTCAACAACAGCTGACATATTATTCCAGCAATCAGAGTCAAACTTAGGCTCTGTTAATCTAACAAGATCAACTTTACCCATTAAACCAGTAGGTGCCCAGTAGTAAGTAAAGATAGGTTTTTTCTTAGCAAAAGCACCAGCGATAGCAGCGTCTAATGCGCCCCCTGATCCTGGGTCAAAGTTTGTATAGAAAGCATCTAGACCATACTCTTTTTGTTTTACTAAGTTTACTGTGTAACAAGTCCAACCTGAAATACAGCTAGTCATTCTACCTTTAGAAGGATTTTCTGGATCTTTAAATAGCGCAGCTATTTTAGGATCTTTCATATCCATTACTGACTTTAAATTATATTTATCAGCTGTAGCTTTATCTACGTAGAAAGCTTGCTGAGAGTCTGGGGTGTTCACACCAATATTTTTGATAGTACCAGCTTTTTCGTGAGGCTCGTAGTTTGCAATAATATTGTCATACCAAACTTCAGTGATTACATCTAACTGCTTGTCATAGTGAGCAGCCATGATAGGTGTAGTACTTCCCTTAGTTACTGAAACTTCACATCCATATCCTTTTTCAAGAATAAAAGACGCAATAGCAGTATGAATATTTGCACTACTCCAGTCGAAATCCCCCAGTCTAGCTTTGCAATCACCTGCATTAGCACTAGTTGCTAATAAAAATGACCCAAAGAAAGCTGCAGAAATTAATTTTTTAAAAAACTTCATTAAATTATCTCCTTAAGGTTAAGTTTTAATATGGAGATTTAATAATGAATAAGATCAAAAAACAAGACCTGAATTTATAATACAACTATAAATTGAATTGAAATATATACTCTTTTATATAATGATTAGTAATGAACTCGATTTCTAAATTAGAAAAAAATTCCAATTATTTAAAAGTAATTTGGGATGATGGTGAAGAAAGTAAATTTAATTATTTATGGCTAAGAGATAATTGTCCAACTGCACATGACAAAGATTCGCGTCATAGAATGTTTAATATTTTAAACGTTTCTACAGATATTAATCCAAAAAATTATAAAATAGGAGAAAATGGAAGTTTGGAAATAGAATGGAGTGAAGGAAGTCACAAAAGTTCATATGATTCACTATGGTTAAGAAAAAATTGCTACACATTAAAAAATAGAACTAAATATACTTCACCGTATAAGCTTTGGGACAACTCATTAGAAAGAAATTTAAAATCAATTGAAATAGATCATGACGAAATTATTGACTCAGAAAAAGGATTAATCAAATGGCTGGAGCTATTACATTATAAAGGAATAGCGATTGTTAAAAATGCTCCAACAGAAAAAAATTCTGCTTTTAAAGTTTTAAATAGAATAAGTCATACAAGAGAAACTTTTTTTAAAACTCCATTTGAGGTTATAAATATTCCAAAACCAAATAACTCAGCTTATACAGCTCATGCATTAAGAAATCATATGGACTTACCATGGTTTGAAAACCCTCCAGGATATCAATTCTTACATTGTCTAGTTAATTCTGCAAAAGGGGGAGACTCTTCAGCTGTAGATGCTTTTGCGGTTGCAGATTATTTAAAAAAAAATGAAAAAGAAATTTTTGATATTTTAGTAAATACCCCACTAAAATTTAGAGACAAAGATTATACTCAAGAGGCGGTTAGAAGTTTTTATGGTACCGCAATTTCACTTACCAAAGATGGAGATTATAATGATATTCGATACAGTATTGCAACTTTAGATGCACTAGACTGTCATCCTGATATTATGGACTCAGTATATAAGGCGCTTCACCGATTTGGTAATTTATTGCATGATACTAAATTTCAAATTAATTTTAGATTGGAACCAGGTGATATATTTTCATTTAATAACAGAAGGCTTCTT
>CABXRX010000029.1 GCA_902514745.1 uncultured Pelagibacteraceae bacterium
TGTGGTCGCCATGATAAATTACTTCTTCAATTTTACCTTTATGATTATTATCCATTTTAGTTTCGGGATCAATTAAAGCTCTTTCTGGTCTTAAGGATACGGTAGTTTTTTCTCCTTTTGATTTTGCAACAATTGGATTAGCTAGAATTTCTGTACCTGAAATTAATTTAACTTTACATTTATCACCTGACATATCTGACACTTCACCTTCAAAGGTATTGTTCTCTCCTATAAACTCAGCAACAAACGAATTTACTGGTTTTTCATATAATTCATCTGGGCTAGAAAGTTGTTGAACTTTACCGTCATTGAAAACTGCAATTCTATTAGACATCGTCAGTGCTTCTGTTTGATCATGAGTCACGTATACCACTGTTACACCAATACTTTCATGAATATGTTTTATTTCATACTGCATACTTTCTCTTAAATTTTTATCTAAAGCTCCTAGAGGTTCATCCATTAAAACTAATTGTGGATCAAATACTAATGATCTTGCTACAGCTACCCTTTGTTGTTGTCCACCTGATAATTGCATAGGCATTCTAGCTTCAAAGCCTTGAAGAGATACCATTGATAATGCTTTATCCACTTTTTTATCGGCTTCATCTTTTGGAATTTTTCTAACTCTTAATGGAAAAGCTAAATTTTCATAAACAGTCATATGAGGAAACAAAGCATAATTTTGGAATACCATTCCAATTCCTCTTTTGTGTGGAGGAATATCTGAAATAACTTTGTTGTCTAAATAAATTTGTCCGTTAGTTGGAGTTTCAAAACCAGCTAACATCATTAGACATGTTGTTTTACCTGAACCAGATGGTCCAAGCATTGTTACAAACTCACCTTCAGCTATATCTAAATTTAAACCTTTTACAACAAGCTGCTTGCCGTCGTAGCTTTTATCTACGTTTTCAAATCTTACAAAGTGATCATTACCCATACTACTTTAAAACATTTGTTAGATTGATAATCAAGTATTTTATTTTATGTGTAATTCCTTGCTCATATTACAAAATAATTCGCTGCCAGTTTCTGTAACTCTAATAGCTTCAGAAGCCTCAACTCCCCAATCGCCAAATTGCATAACTGCAATCATATGAAAACAGACATTTGGTTCCAAAACAGTCATGTCCCCTTTATATATATTAAGTGTATGCTCTCCCCAATCTGGAGGATAACCAATCCCAATTGAATAACCAGTTCTAGATTTTTTATCAATACCGTATTTGTCTAATATTTTCCAAAAAGCTTGAGCAACATCATCTGCTGTATTTCCAGGTTTTACAGCACTAATGCCAGTTTCTAGGGCTTCTATAGTTTTCTTCATAGTATCAATTTTTATCTGGTCGGGTTTTCCTAGTAATACTGTTCTAGCCATTGGAGCATGATATCTTTTATAAACACCTGATAATTCAATAATAGTTGCTTCACCTTCTACAAATTTATCTTGTGTTGCTGTTAAATGTGATGCTGAAGTCCCTTTTCCTGTTGGAAGTAAAGTTGCAATACTAGCATACTCACCTCCAAATTCTTCTGTTCCATAAAAAAGAGATTTTTGGATTTCTCCTACTGCATCGCACTGCCTTACTCCAGGATTTATGACATCGATAGCAGTTTTCATCGCCTTTTGAGAAATTAATGCAGCTGATTTCATATAACTTATCTCTACATCTGATTTAACTAATCTTGCCCAATTAACTAATCTATCACTATCAATTATTTTAGCATTTGGAAGACCTTGCTTAATTTTTTCATGACAAAACGCAGTATAATAATGTGCATCCATTTCTACACCAACACAGAGCTTGTCCCATTTTTTTTCTTTAATTACTTGAACCAAATAATCATAAGGGTGTTTTGGCCAAGTATGGATATAGTTTTCATCATAAACAATAATATTTTCATCTTTTAAATATGTTCTAATATAAGCACCGCCCGCATCTTGAGCTCTTACAAAGCACAAGGGCTCTTCAGCATTCACATGGACTATGGCGCATTGAGCATAATAAAAAGACCAAGCATCATATCCGGTTAAATAATTTAAATTATTCGTGTCGTGTGAAATTAATAATTCGATGCCTTTTTCTTGCATCATTTTTTGAACTTTTTTTAACCTTCGCTGATATTCTTCTTTTGTAAAATCCATAAAATTAATTTTTAAACAACTTTCCAAAACCTTCTATTGAATTATTTCTATTTATTTTTACAAGAGTATCCCAAATTAATGTCTGATTGCTAGATAAAACTATTGTGTTTAATTTTTTCTCTAGTTTATCTATTATTGGTAATACTGGTAAAGCAGTACAAGAAACAAAGAGTGCCTCTGCTCCATTTAAATTAGTTTCAGATAGAACATTATATAAATAATTCTGATCGACTTTCCCAATATCGTAATCAGCTTCTATATCAAAGTAAGAATTTGACGTGATTTCAAAACCTTCATCTTTAAAATAGTTCAAAACTTCATCATTAAGTTTTTTACTATAAGGTGTAAACAGACTTATTTTATTTATATTTAATTTCTTTAACGCCTTAATTGCAGCAGTACTTGGGGTTGTTACTTCTGCCATAGGTTTTGCGGCTTTTACTTTTTTTTCAATAGATTCATAGCCTGCAGCTATTGTTCCAGATGTACAACCATAGACAACACAATCAATATCTTGATCAGGCAATATATCTTTTGTTACCTCGGTAACTTTGTTTGACATTTTGATCAAATTTTCTTTTGTTAGCGGATTATAGCATTCGATACGATTTACAAAAAAATCTACTTCTCTGTCTTTAATTACGTTTATGAAATCTTTTTCAATCATAAAATCGCTAGCAAGCGCAATAAGCCCAATTCTTGGATTAGATTTAGTAATATATTTAGGATCTATTTTTGTTGAATTCATATTTTAAAAAGTGAATATATCATAAGTTCTTTAATAATCATTAGTATTAAAAATAGCGACATGAATTTGAAAGATACTTTTATTGCATCATTAGTGCCTATATTTTTAGGCTTTGGTTTTGTCATAGCTAAACCAGCTTTTGAGTCTTTCCCTCCTATTCTTTTAATGGGCATAAGATTTACGTTTGCTGCATCATTATTAATTTGGTGGTTTCCAATTCCAAAAGGATATTTAAAAAAGATATTTTTTGCGTCATTAATAGCTAATACTTTGCAATATAGCATTACCTATACAGGCTTAGATTTAATAGATGCATCTTCAGCAGTTCTTTTGGTTCAGATGGAAGTTCCGTTTGGAGTTATTTTTGCTTACTTTATGCTTAAAGAAAAACCAACTATTAGAGCTTTGATTGGTATAGCCATTGCTTTTGTTGGTGTTTATATTTTAACTGGATCTCCTAACTTGGATGGAAAATTTATTGGAATTGGACTTACAATTTTAGGATCTGCTATATGGGCTCTTGGACAAGTTATGGTTAAACCTTTAAGTAAAGAAATAAATCCTTTAGCGTTAGTTGCTTGGTTAGCATTATTCTCTGGACCAATTTTAATAATGTTATCTGCAATAATTGATGGGAATACAATTAATTATCTAACAAATGCTAAAGTTGATCATTGGATCATTGCAATTTATATTGGTTTCATCATGCAGCCGATTACTTATGGTTGTTTCTATTATGTTTTAAAAAACAATCCACTTTATAAAGTTCTTCCTGTTGTTACTATGGGTATACCTCCAACAGGTTTACTAGCTGCTATTTTTCTTTTAGGTGAAAAACCAACAACAGAATTATTTGTAGGTGGTGCGATAATAATTGTTGGCGTGATTTTAATTGTATTTACAAAAAATAAAAAAGATGAGGTAACAAAATGAAAATAGGATTTATTGGTTTAGGCAATGTTGGAGGAAAACTTGCTGGTAGCTTATTAAGGAATAACTTTGATCTTACAGTAAGAGATTTAGATGAAAGGTTAACAGAACCATTAAAAGACTTAGGCGCTAAAGTTGCAAACTCGCCAAAAGAATTAGCAGAACAAACTGATTTAATAATTACATCTCTTCCCTCTCCTGAGGTGTCTACTGAAGTAATGGAGGCTAATGATGGAATTATAAATGGTCTATCGGAAAATAAAATTTGGCTAGAAATGAGTACTACAGATGAGAATGAAGTAAAAAGACTTGGGGAAAAAGTAATTGCCAAAAAAAGTATACCAATGGATGGGCCTGTAAGTGGAGGATGTCATAGAGCAGCAACAGGAAATATAGCTATATTTGTTGGTGGAGAAAGAAAAGCATTTGAAAAAATTTTACCCGCATTAACGGTAATGGGTAGAAAAGTATTACATACAGGCAAGCTTGGTTCTGCAAGTGTGTTAAAAGTGATTACAAATTACTTAGCTTCTGTGCATTTAGTTGCATTAGGTGAGGCATGGACTGTTGCAAAAAAATCTAATTTAGACCTAGCAAAAACTTATAAAGGAATTGCTATTTCTTCAGGTAACTCATTTGTACATGAAACTGAAAGTCAGGTTATATTAAATGGATCTTATAATATAAATTTTACAATGGATTTAGTTTTAAAAGATACAGGTCTGTTTGATGACCTAGCAAAAAAACTAAATGCTCCTTTAGAAATTTCTCCGCAAATAGTTGAAATATTTAAAGATGGTCAAAAAAAATATGGTTCTAGAGCCTGGTCATCAATGATTGTAAAAAGGATGGAGGATTTAAATAATATTAATTTTAGATCCAAAGGTTTTCCTGATGAGCTAATTGATAGTGAACCAGAGGAAAAAGGATATGAAATTTAATTTATGTGTTAAGATAGAAAATGTTAGATAAAAGAAAATTTTATATTAATGGTCAGTGGGTTGATCCAATTAAAAAAAATGACTTAGAAGTAATCAATCCATGTAATGAAGATCCTTTTGCTGTTATTTCTTTAGGTTCAAAAGAAGATACAGATTTGGCAGTAAAATCAGCAAAAATTGCTTTTGAGACCTGGAAAGAAACTAGCAAGGAAGAAAGGCTAAATTTACTAAATAAATTATTGTCAGTTTATAAAAAAAGATTTAGTGAAATGGCTGAGGCTATTTCTTTGGAGATGGGAGCACCTATGGATTGGGCGACAGATGTGCAAACAGCCTCTGGTAGAGATCATTTAGAAGATTTTATTTTAAGATTAAAAGATTTTAAATTTGATAATCATTTTGATGACAAGTCCAATAATCATATCTATTATGAGCCAATTGGAGTTTGTGGATTAATCACTCCATGGAATTGGCCAATTAATCAAATTGCTTTAAAAGTTGTTCCTGCATTTGCAACTGGATGCACGATGATTTTAAAACCATCAGAAATTGCACCTATCTCTGGAATGCTGTTTGCAGAGATGATTGATGAAGTAGGTTTCCCAAAAGGAGTGTTTAATCTAGTAAATGGAGATGGTGTAGGAGTAGGAACTGATATCTCAAGTCACCCAGATATTGATATGGTTTCTTTCACAGGGTCAACACGAGCAGGAAAACTTATTTCAAAAAATGCTGCAGAGACAATTAAAAGAGTTTGTCTTGAATTAGGTGGTAAGGGTGGCAACATTGTTTTTGCTGACAGTTATAATGATGCTGTTAGAGATGGTATTCGAAATGTAATGAGTAATTCTGGTCAGTCTTGTGATGCTCCAACAAGAATGTTGGTTGAAAAATCAATTTATGAAAGAGCGGTAAAAGAAGCAGTAAATGAAGCAAATAAAATTCAAGTTGATCAAGCTTCAAAAAGAGGAGATCACATTGGCCCAGTAATTTCAAAAACTCAATATGATAAAATTATAAGTTTAATTGAAAGTGGAATTTCTGAAGGAGCAACATTAGCGGCAGGTGGGCCTGAACTACCAAATGGGCTCAATAAGGGCTATTTTATTAAGCCTACAATATTTACTAATGTTACAAATGAAATGAGAATTGCCAAAGAGGAAATTTTTGGACCAGTGTTGTCCATTATTCCATTTGATACGGAGGATGACGCTATAAATATTGTTAACGATACATCTTATGGGTTAGGAAACTATTTGCAAACAGAAGACAAGCTGAAAGCTCACCGTGTTGCGCGAAAATTAAGATCTGGTTGTGTTTATATTAATGGTAATGCAGCAGATGCTGGAACTCCATTTGGTGGATATAGACAATCAGGAAATGGTCGTGAGGGTGGAGTATGGGGTCTTGAAGAATATCTTGAAGTTAAAACAGTAACAGGTTGGAAATAATTATGATTGGCTTTGTAATGGTTGGTACTAACAATCTTGATAAAGCAACTAAATTTTATGACACACTTCTTGGTGAAATTGAATTAGAAAGAGTTGTAACAAATGAAAAATATGCTGGTTATGCATCAAAAGTAAAGCCTAATGAAGTTGAATTCTATGTTACCAATCCAGTCAATGAGCAAAAAGCATCCTTCGGCAATGGAACACAAATATCTTTTTTGGTTAAATCAAAAGATTTGGTGAATAATTTTTATAATACTGGAATAAAATTAGGTGGGAAAAATGAGGGAGCTCCAAGTATTAGATCAGGGGATTACTACTGTTATTTTCGGGATCTTGATGGCAATAAAATTTGTGCATTTTCTAAAATAGATAATTAAAATGCATTTAATTCATAGAGGAATATTAAATAAACGTTTTAAAGAAAATCTTTTAAACTCATTTATACATTCATTTAAAAAAGGTTATGGAATAGAAACAGATATTCATGCCACAAAGGACAATCAATTTATTTGTTTCCATGATTTCACATTGAGGAGAATTTTCAAAAAAAATTTAAGTGTTAAAAATCTAAATTATTCAAAAATTAGTGAAATAAGCATAAAACTTGGTAAGCCTATTCCTCTTTTAAAGGATCTACTTAAAATATCAAAAAATAAATACCTTATTTTTATTGAAATTAAACCACTTTTTTCAAAAACTCTTTTAAAAAAACTAATCGAAGAAACTTCAAAATTTA
>CABXRX010000030.1 GCA_902514745.1 uncultured Pelagibacteraceae bacterium
GCACATGGGCAAGAGGCAACATGATGAACTGGTTTAAGATTAAGCCAATAGAGATTAATAAATTTTTAAAAAAAATTTAAATAATTCATTCTAAAACTTGACCAATGAGTACAACTTCAGCTAGATTGCGAAATGCCAAAATTATACACAGGAGCAGAAATTGTTTTTAAATGTCTTGAAGATCAAAAAGTCGAACATATTTTTGGTTATCCTGGTGGTGCTGTCCTTCCAATATATGATGAATTAAAAAATCACTCATCTATAAAACATATTTTGGTAAGACACGAACAAGGAGCTGGTCACGCAGCCGAAGGCTACGCAAGATCATCTGGTAAGCCTGGCATTGTGTTAGTTACATCAGGACCAGGAGCAACTAATGTTGTTACAGCTTTAACAGATGCTTATATGGACTCTGTGCCGATGATTTGTATTTCAGGACAGGTTCCAACTCATTTAATAGGAACAGACGCGTTTCAAGAATGTGATACAACTGGAATTACTAGACCATGTACTAAACATAATTGGTTAGTAAAAGATGTAAAAGATTTACCAAGAATTATGCACGAAGCTTTTGAAGTTGCTACTACTGGAAGACCAGGACCTGTATTGGTTGATATTCCAAAAGATATTCAATTTGCTAAAACAAAATATATAAAACCAAAGAAAGCAAAAGAGACAAAAACAAAGAATAAAAATAGATTTAATCAAAAAGAAATTGACACTTTAATTGAGCTGATGAACAAAGCTTCAAAACCAATTTTTTATACTGGTGGTGGAGTAGTTAATTCAGGACCTAAAGCTAGTGAACTTTTAAGAGAACTTGTTGCGTTAACTGGATTTCCAATAACGACAACTCTTCAAGGGTTAGGCTCTTATCCAGGAAATGATAATCAATTTTTAGGAATGCTTGGTATGCATGGAACATATGAGGCAAATAATGCAATGCATGATTGTGATTTATTAATAAATATTGGAGCTAGATTTGATGATCGGATTACTGGAAAGATAGATGAATTTTCTCCGAAATCAAAAAAAGTTCACATTGATATAGATCCATCTTCTATAAATAAAATAATCAAAGTTGATTTACCAATTGTTGGAGATGTTTCAGATGTTATTAAGTCTACAATTAAAACTATAAAAAAAAGAAAACTTAATTTAGAAAAATCAAATAAACAAAAAATTTCAAAATGGTGGCAAAAAATACAAAAGTGGAGAACAAAAGACTCTCTCAATTTTATAAATAGTAAAAACATAATTAAACCTCAGTATGCTGTTCAGAGATTATATGAACTTACTAAAGACCAAGATACGTTTATAACCACAGAAGTTGGTCAACATCAAATGTGGGCCGCACAACATTACAAATTTGATAAACCAAACAGATGGATGACTTCTGGTGGATTAGGCACTATGGGATATGGATTGCCTGCTGCAGTTGGGGTACAAATAGCCCATCCAAAAAAATTAGTTGTTGATATAGCTGGAGAAGCATCAATTTTAATGACAATGCAGGAAATTTCAACAGCTGTGCAATATAATTTACCTATTAAAATATTCATTTTAAATAATCAATACATGGGAATGGTTAGACAATGGCAAGAATTGCTTCATGAAAAAAATTATTCTGAGAGTTATTCAGAAGCTCTACCTGATTTTGTTAAATTAGCAGAGGCTTATGGATGTGTTGGTATTAGAGCTGAAAACCCAGACGAACTAGATGGTAAAATTAAAGAAATGATTGATATAGATAGACCAGTAATATTTGATTGCCATGTAGATCAAGCAGAAAATTGTTTTCCAATGATACCATCTGGAAAACCACATAATCAGATGTTGTTGGGTCCAAAGGATCAAGAGGAAAACAGAATTACAGGCAAAGGTAAGGCGCTAGTTTAATGGTAAAATCTAAATCAGCTTACAGCACTCCAAGCAAACTTGGTAAACTAGAAACACATATTATTGTTGTTTGGGTAGATAATGAAGCAAGCGTTCTTTCACGTGTAGTGGGTCTTTTTTCTGGAAGAGGATATAATATAGAGTCTCTAGCAGTTGCAGAGGTTGACCAGAAAGAAAATCTTTCAAGAATTACAATTGTAACGACTGGAACACCAGCTGTAATTGAACAAATTGTTTTACAATTAAAAAAACTGGTTCCAGTACATAAGGTTGGAAATTTTAAAAGAGAAGATAAAAATGTTATTTTTAAGGAAATGGCATTATTTAAAGTGGTTGGTAATTTATCGAAAATCAATAAAGCTTTAAATGCTTGTAAAAAATTTAATCCAGTTATATTAGATCAAACAAAAAAATCGGCTGTAATACAAGTAACGGCATTAAGAAGAGAAATAGATAAAATGGCAATAAATTTAAAATCGCACGGTCTTATAAGTGTCTCAAGAACTGGAGCGGTAGCAATGACTAGAGGCGCTGAAATATTCAATTAATTAATTAAGGAGAAAAAAAAATGAAAATGTTTTATGAAAAAGATGCTGATGTAAATTTAATCAAAAGTAAGAAAGTCGCGATTTTTGGTTATGGAAGTCAAGGGCATGCTCATGCTTTAAATTTAAAAGACAGTGGAGTTAAAGAAATTGTTGTAGCTTTAAGAGAAGGATCTTCAAGCGCTGCTAAAGCTGAGTCTAAAGGGTTAAAAGTGATGAATTTATCTGATGCTGCAGCTTGGGCAGATGTAGTTATGATTTTGACACCTGATGAATTACAGGCAGAGATTTACAAAAATCACATCGAGCAAAGAGTAAAAGAGGGAACAAGTATTGCATTTGCCCATGGATTAAATGTTCATTACGATTTAATCAAAGCTAGAAAAGATTTAGATGTTTTTATGGTTGCTCCAAAAGGACCAGGTCACTTAGTTAGAAGTGAATATGAAAAAGGTGGTGGAGTTCCATGTTTATTTGCTGTTCATCAAAATGGCTCTGGTAAGGCTAGAGACCTTGCTTTATCTTATGCATCAGCAGTTGGTGGTGGTAGATCTGGAATTATTGAAACTACATTTAAAGATGAAGTGGAGACAGATTTATTTGGAGAACAAACTGTTTTATGTGGTGGTTTAGTTGAGCTAATTAAAAATGGTTATGAGACCTTAACAGAGGCAGGTTACGAACCAGAGATGGCTTACTTTGAAACTGTTCATGAAGTAAAATTAATTGTTGATTTAATTTACGAAGGTGGAATTGCAAACATGAATTACTCTATTTCAAATACTGCTGAATATGGTGAGTATGTTTCAGGGCCTAGGATTGTGAATAAAGAGGAAACTAAAAAAAGAATGAAAGAAGTTTTAGCTGATATTCAGTCTGGCAAATTCACTAAAGAGTGGATGGATGAATGTAAAAATGGTCAAAAGAATTTTCTAGCAACTCGAGCAAAATTAGCTGAGCACTCTGTAGAAAAAGTAGGGGCTGAATTAAGAGCTATGATGCCGTGGATTGGTAAGAAAAAATTGGTAGATAGCGATAAAAGTTAATTTTTTATTATAAAATTTTATCTATAAAAATTTTATTATTTCACTTATACTTTTTTAAATAAATTTAAAAAAAGAGGGGAATAATGAAGATTAAGAATTTAATAAGAGTTCTACTATCTGTAGTTCTAGTATTTGGATTTTCTTCAGCATGGGCTAAAACTATTAAATGGTCAATGCAAGGAGATAGTCTAACACTAGACCCACACGCACAAAACGAAGGTCCAACTACCCAAGTTTCAAGACAAGTTTACGAAGCACTTGTTCAAAGGGGCTTAGATATGAAGATAGGTCCTGCGTTAGCAACAAAATGGAAAGCTACTGATCCTAACACTTGGATCTTTACATTAAGAGAAGATGCTAAGTTTTCTGACGGGTCTGGAATGACATCTGCAGATGTAGTATTTAGTGTTTTAAGAGCTAAGCAAAGAACATCTGATTTTAAAGAATATATTAGTACAATTTCAGGAGTTGAAGCTATAGGTGATTACTCAGTCAAAATAACAACAAGCAAGCCTAATCCAATTCTTTTAAACCAATTGTCTAATATTTTTATAATGTCAAAAGCATGGTCTGAAAAGAATTTTGCTATGTCACCACAAAACTGGGATGCTGGACAAGAAACTTTTTCAGCAACGAATGCTTTAGGAACAGGGCCTTTTAAAATTACTTTAAGAGAACCTAACACTAAAACTGTGTTTAAAAGAAATAAACACTGGTGGGGTGAGATGAAAGATAAAAAAGTAACTCAAATTGAATTACTTCCTATTAAAAATGCAGCAACTAGAGTTGCAGCATTATTATCTGGAGAAATTGATGTAGTTACAGATGCACCAGTTCAAGATTTGGCTAGAATTGGATCTTCGTCAGCACATAAAGTTGAGAGCACTGCACAAATGCGTACTATTTTCTTAGGAATGGATCAGGCTGCTGATCAGTTAAGAACTGGTAATACCGGCGATAACCCATTTAAGAAAAAAGAGGTAAGACAAGCCCTTTATCAAGCAATAGATATTGAAGCAATCAAGAAAAAAGTTATGAGAGGTTTAAGTGAGCCAGCAGGAATTATAACTTTCCCAGGTGTAAATGGTTACACTAAAGATCTTGATAAAAGATTACCTTACGATGTTGATGCTGCAAAAAAACTATTAGCGGATGCTGGATATCCAAATGGTTTTGATGTTGAGCTAAGATGTCCAAATGACAGATATGTAAATGATGAAGCAATTTGTACAGCTGTTGTTGGGATGCTAGGTAAAATTGGTGTCAATGTAAACTTGTTTGCACAAACTAAAAGTAAACACTTTAAAGAGCTAAAAGATAATCAAGGTGATTTCTATATGCTCGGTTGGGGTGTTCCTACTTTAGATAGTCACTATGTATTTCATTATTTATATGAGTCAGGTGCTAGTTGGAACAAAGTTAACTTTAGCAACTCAGAAGTAGATGCTGCTATCAGAGTTATGGAAGGCGAAGTTGATTTAGATAAAAGAAATGCAGCAATTGCTAATGCTTGGAAAATTGTGAAAGATGATATTTCTTATCTTCCTCTTCACCACCAAGTAATTTCTTGGGCATCTAAAAGCAATGTTAATGTGCCTATCAGACCGAATAACGAGCCGTTATTCAGAACTGCTAGCTTTAACTAAAAAAAATTATTATCAGTCCTCTATTAAATATAGAGGGCTGGTAACATTTAAATCTTCTCAAATTGATAAAATATTTTTTTAAACGGTTATTTCAATCAGCTTTGGTAATGTTAGTTGTTGCCTTTGTATCTTTTTCTTTATTCAATTTTGTTGGAGACCCAATAAACAATATGGTTGGGGAAGAAACTTCAGACGAAGAAAGAGCAGAACTAAGAGAAACACTAGGATTAATGGACCCAATTCATGTTCAATTTACAAGGTTTGTTGTTAATGCGTCCAAAGGAGAATTTGGAATTTCTTACCAATTAAGAAGACCAGTATCAGATTTAATAGTTGAAAGGCTACCTGCAACAATCGAACTTGTAGTTATTTCAGCATTAATTGCCCTTGTTACCGGAACATTATTAGGGGTTTATACTGGAATAAATAGAAAAGGTTTTTTAAGCGATATCATTTTAGCAGTATCTTTACTGGGAGTTTCGCTACCAACATTTGTTATTGGAATATTATTTATCTATTTATTTGCTGTAATTTTGGGAATTTTACCTTCATTCGGACGAGGCGAGGTAGTTGATTTTGGATTTTGGACCACAGGGTTTTTAACAATCTCTGGATTAAAGGCAATTATACTTCCGTCTGTAACATTAAGTCTTTTTCAAATGACTTACATTATTAGACTTGTAAGAGCAGAGATGATGGAAATTTTACAAACTGATTATATCAAGTTTGCACGAGCTCGTGGTATCAGTGAAAATAGTATTAAATACAAACATGCATTAAAAAATGGATTGATACCTGTAATTACAATTGCTGGTATTAATATTGGAACTTTAATTGCATTTTCAATTATTACAGAAACAGTTTTTCAGTGGCCAGGAATGGGTTTTTTATTTATTCAAGCTGTTCAATTTGTTGATATCCCAATTATGTCTGCTTATCTAGTTTTTATCGCCTTTGTTTTTGTAATGATAAATTTTATCGTAGATATTCTTTATTATTTTATAGATCCAAGAATTAGAGTTAAAGGAGATGTTTCTAGTGGATAATAATATTGGCACCTGGGGAAGAATTAAGGATAGTGATATATATCATAGCTTTATAAAGTCACCTACTGCAATTGTATCTTCAGTAATTTTATTTATTATTTTCTTTTGTTCTTTTTTTGTAGAACTGATTACTCCATACAATCCTTTTGATCCATCATCATTATCACTAATGGAAGCTTTTACCCCACCATCATGGACAGAGGATGGACTTGCAAAATTTATTTTAGGAACAGATGGACAAGGAAGAGATATGTTATCAACTATTCTTTACGGTTCTAGAATTTCATTAATAGTGGGTTTTTCAGCAATTATATTTAGTTTGATACTTGGAGTTGGATTAGGATTAACAGCTGGATATTTTGGCGGCAAATATGAAATGATAGTTATGAGATTAACAGACGTACAGCTTACGGTACCAAGTATATTAATGGCACTTCTTGTCGATGGAATTGCAAGAGGCTTAATCTCAAGAGAGATGCATGATGATATGGCAATTTATGTTTTAATATTTGCAATTGGAATTTCAGAGTGGCCTCAATTTGCAAGAGTATCAAGAGCAGCAACACT
>CABXRX010000031.1 GCA_902514745.1 uncultured Pelagibacteraceae bacterium
TTAATGAAAGAAGTTGTGCAACACACCCTCATAATTTAGGAATTCAATTATTAGCAGAAACGGGCTCGATTGGGTTTTTATTTTATATTTATATAATTATTTTAATCGTCAAAGTTTTATTTGAAAATATACAAAAAAAACTGATTTCAAAAAATCAGAAAAACTATATTACATGTCTAATTTGCTGTTTTTTAATTTCACTTTGGCCTTTTTTCCCATCTGGAAATTTTTTTAATAATTGGATATCTATCATTATGTTTTATCCTGTTGGATTTCTAGTATATGAAATTACTTATCTAAAAAAAAATCAAAAATAACATCATTTATTTAACAAATATTTTATTTAGTATTTTTACATATATAATTTGACTAAAAATACGAACTATGTATAAGTACCTCGCCTGGCTATTATAGCGAAAGTGTCATACCCGATCCCATTCCGAACTCGGAAGTCAAGCCTTTCTGCGCCGATGGTACTTTGTCTTAAGACACGGAAGAGTAGGACATTGCCAGGCATTATTCTAAAATGAAAAATCTAATAATTGTTACTGGAGGCGCAGGTTTTGTTGGATCAAATTTAATCAATTTATTATTAAAAAAAACAGACAAAAAAATAATTAGCCTAGATAACTACTCTTCAGGTAATAAAAAAAATCATATTATAAATAATAGAGTTAAATATTTAAATGCAAACACAGTTGATATTTTTAATCATTTAAAAAAAGTAAAAAAAAAAATACATACTCTCTTTCATTTTGGAGAATTTTCAAGAATTTACCAAAGTTTTAAAAAATTTAATGAGTGTTTTAAATCAAATTCCATCGGATCTAATGCTGTATTTAAATTTTGCCTAGATCACAATATTAAACTTATTTATTCAGCAACTTCTGCAACACTGGGCAACAAGGGGGATGATAGGAATTTATCTCCATATGCTTTTACTAAATCTAAAAATTTAGAATTATTAGAAAACCTTAGAAAATGGTTTAATTTTAGATATGAAGTTATTTATTTTTATAATGTTTATGGACCTGGTCAAATTAAAGTAGGTGATATGGCGACAGTCGTTGGAATTTTTGAAGATCAGTATAAAAAAAAAACTCCTTTAACTGTTGTAAAACCTGGAACACAGACAAGAAGATTTACACATATTGATGATACTATAAATACATGTATTGAAGCCTGGAAGAGAAATAAGTGTCTTCATTATAGTATAAGCCATAAAAAATCTTATTCCATCAAAGATCTTGCCAAAATGTTTAAAACTAAAATAATCTATCTAAAACCAAGATCAGGTGAACGATATGCGTCAGCATTAACAAAAATATCAAATAATAGGAAAATAATTAATAAATATGGAAAAATAGATTTGAAAGATTATGTAACTTCGTTTATTACAGGTAAAAAATTATGAAAATTAAAAGCTCATTAAAGTCGATTAAAAAAAGAGATCTTAATTCTAAGTTAGTTAGAAGAAGAGGTCGTGTCTACGTTATCAATAAAACTAATCCAAAATTCAAAGCACGACAAAAGTAATTTTTATGGATAATGAAGACCATAAAAATACCTGGAACAATTTTACAAAGTTTGTGCTGTGGGGAACTGTCGCTGTTATAGGGGTTTTAGTTTTAATGGCGATATTCCTATTATAAGATAGAATTATGAAAATCGTTTCTATTTTAGAAAATCAAAAAATTGAAAAAAGAATAGCAATTACTCCAGAGATCGCGAAAAAGTATATATCTATTGGTTTTGATGTTTCATTATCTGAAAACTATGGAGGTCATCTTGGAATCAAAGATGAAGTTTATAAGGATTTAGGAGTATCAATTTCAAATAATGATAAAGAAACTATAATTAATGCTGATATTATCGTTCAAGTGGGTTTATTTAGTGATGATAAAAATTCTTTATTGAAAGAGAGTCAAACGTTTATTGGAGTCTTAAATCCATATGATAATAAAGACAAAATAGATAATTTAGTAAAAAAAAATATAAATATTTTTTCACTTGAACTACTTCCACGAATAACAAGAGCTCAGTCTATGGATATATTATCTTCTCAGGCAAATCTTGCGGGTTATAAAGCAGTTGTAGAATCGTTTGCTAATTTTGAAAAAGCAATTCCCATGATGATGACAGCAGCAGGCACAATTCCTGCAGCAAAAGTATTAGTTGTAGGTGCGGGAGTTGCTGGATTACAAGCTATTGCAACTGCAAAAAGAATGGGCGCAATTGTATTTGCTACAGATGTTAGAATGGCCTCAAAAGAACAAGTTGAAAGTTTAGGAGGAAAATTTTTAACAGTTGAAGGAACAGAAAATTTAGAGACTGAAGGGGGCTATGCTAAAGAGGCATCAGATGATTTTAAAAAGAAACAAGAAGAATTATTATCAGAAACACTAAAAAAAATCGATATTGTGATTTGCACAGCTTTAATTCCGGGAAAAAAAGCACCAGTGATTATTAAAGAAGATATGATTAATAATATGCAAGCTGGCTCAATTATTTATGATCTAGCAGCGATTCAAGGTGGAAACACAGCACACACCAAAGTTGATGAAATTGTAGATAAAAATGGTGTTAAAATAATGGGTGAAAGTAATATTTTAAATAAACTCCCAACCTCTGCTTCTAATTTGTATGCAAAAAATGTATTTAATTTTGTCTCAAATTTATATGATAAAGAAAATAAAAAGATAAATATAAATTTAGAAGATGAAATAATTGAGAAAACTTTAATTAAATAAAATCATGGAAATAGACCCTTTTATATTCAGATTAAGTATTTTTATCCTTTCAATTTTTATAGGATACTATGTGGTTTGGAGTGTAACTCCATCACTACATACTCCTTTGATGTCTGTTACTAATGCAATTTCATCAGTAATAATTGTAGGAGCAATTATTGCCGGCTTAGCAGGAAATTCAGATACTATATTTAATACTTCAAGTATCTTTGGATTCTTAGCAATATCATTAGCAGCAATTAATATTTTTGGTGGCTTCCTAGTAACACAAAGAATGCTTGCAATGTATAAAAAAAAGAAAAAGGATAAATAATGTTATCAGCAAATTTATCAGCCATATTTTATTTAATTTCAGGTGTATTATTTATTTTAGCTTTAAGAGGACTTTCTTCACCAGAAACATCAAGACAAGGAAATTTATTTGGAATTTTAGGAATGGCCATTGCAGTTACAGTTACATTTTTATCTATTGGTAATTTTTCAACTGGATTTGTAGTCATTTTAATTTTTCTTTTAATAGGAGGTTTAATTGGAGCTTTTATTGCCTATAAAATTCCAATGACAGCAATGCCTGAATTAGTAGCTGGTTTTCATAGTTTAGTTGGTCTTGCAGCAGTATTTGTTGCAATTGCTGCTTTTTTAAATCCAGAAGCTTTTAACTTAGGTTCACCTGGCAACATTAAACTTGGTAGTTTAATTGAAATGTCAATTGGTGCAGCAGTTGGTGCAATAACTTTTTCAGGTTCAATTATCGCTTTTTTAAAACTTCAAGGAATAATGTCAGGTTCGCCTATAACTTTTAAGGGTCAACATCCATTAAATGCTTTAATTTTAATTTCTATAATTGTTATTACTTATCTACTTTGTTCAACTCAGTCCTCAAATTTATTTTGGATATTACTCGCAATATCATTTTTAATTGGTTTTCTATTAATAATTCCAATTGGTGGAGCTGATATGCCAGTGGTAATTTCAATGTTAAATTCATATTCAGGTTGGGCAGCAGCTGGTATCGGATTTACTCTAGAAAATACTGCATTAATAATTACTGGTGCGTTAGTAGGATCCTCTGGAGCAATTTTATCTTATATAATGTGCAAAGGAATGAATAGATCATTCTTTAATGTGATTTTAGGAGGATTTGGTGCCATTGAGCAATCAGCTTCTGCACAAAATAAAGAGCAAAAACCAGTTAAAAGCGGAAACGCAGATGATGCAGCTTTTTTAATGAAAAATGCTTCGTCGGTAATTATTGTTCCAGGTTATGGAATGGCAGTTGCTCAAGCACAACACGCCTTAAGAGAAATGGTTGATACTTTAAAAAAAAATGACATAAAAGTTTCTTATGCTATTCACCCTGTAGCAGGAAGAATGCCTGGACACATGAACGTATTATTAGCTGAAGCAAATGTTCCATATGATGAGGTATTTGAATTAGAGGAAATTAATAATGATTTTGCAAATGCAGATGTTGCATTTGTAATTGGTGCTAATGATGTAACAAATCCGGTTGCAAAAACAGATCCACAAAGCCCAATTTACGGAATGCCTGTTCTTGATGTTGAAAAATGTAAATCAGTTTTATTTGTTAAAAGAAGTTTATCTCCTGGCTATGCTGGAATTGATAATGATCTATTTTATAAAGAAAATACTTTGATGTTGTTTGCAGATGCTAAAAAAATGACAGAAGATATTACTAAAAATCTATAGGTATAAATTTGAATACTAAAATATTTTGTGACATTGCAGAATTAGATCAAATTAAAAAATTTAATAAAAAAAAAATTGTAAAAGGATTTACAACTAACCCAAGCTTAATGAGAAAAGCTGGAGCTAAAGACTATACATCATATTCAAAAAAAATTCTTAAAATTTGTGATAATAAACCGGTATCACTTGAAGTATTTGCTGACAAATATGAAGAAATGAAAATTCAAGCAATGAAAATAAATACTTGGGGAAAAAATGTATATGTAAAAGTGCCAGTTGCAAATTCTAAAGGAAAATTTATGGGCCAAATTATTAAAGAATTAAATAATCAAAATATAAAACTTAATATAACAGCTGTTTATAATGCCAAACAAACAGAAAAACTTTTAAAGTTAATTAATAAAAAAACAAAAGTAATTATCTCTATTTTTGCAGGAAGAGCAGGTGATGTAGGCAAAGATCCAGTTCCAGAATTTGTTAAGAGTATTGAGTTAGCCAAAAAGTTTAAGAATGTTGAGATATTATGGGCAAGTGTTCGCGAGCCTTATAATTATTTGCAAGCAAAACAATTAGGTTGTCATATAATTACTGTACCTCCAGCTATAATTGAAAAAATAGAAAACTTTGGAAAATCATTTGATCAACTTACAAAAGAAACAGTTAAAGCTTTTTTAGTAGACAGCAAAAAATCTAATTTTAAAATTTAGTTTTGAATTGGTTGCGGGGGACGGATTTGAACCGCCGACCTTCAGGTTATGAGCCTGACGAGCTACCAGACTGCTCCACCCCGCGGTATACTTAAATTCTATTTTTAAGTTTGTTTAACTTTTTAACTCTCTTAATATTTTCTTGCAAAATTCTTTTCTTTTTTTCAGAAGGTTTTTCGTAAGTATTTTTTAACTTTATGACTTTAAAAAACCCATCACGTTGTAGCTTTCTTTTAAGAACTCTAAGTGCTTGTTCAATATTATTATCTTTAACTTCAATTTTCATAATTATTTTAGTTGTGAGTGATTATCACTATAAAATTTTGATGTCTATTAAATTTATTCAATGTTTGAAATTTCTTTAGCTTGTTTAGCTTTTTCTTTTTCTTTTTTTTCTCTTTTTATTCTTCTTTCAGCTTTTTCTATTGCTTCTATCAGATCTTTTTGGCTAAACAGGTTTAAAGCAACAGGATCTTTTGGATTTAAATTATTATAATTCCAGTAGCTTTTATTTCTTATAGAGGTGACCGAATTTTTTGTAATACCAACTAATTTTGCTATTTGTGAGTCTTTAAGCATATTATGTTGTCTAATTAACCACAGAGCTGAGTCCGGTTTATCTTGTCTCTTAGACAAAGGTATGTATTTTTTAGTTTTTTTTTCAGTGTTAGATATTTCGATATCAGTGTTCTTAATGAGTAGGGGTCTATTTTCATCTTTTGATGATAATTCAATTTCTTCTCTGGAAAGTTGCCCTGAAATTATGGGATTATAAGCTTTAATTCCTTTTGCTACCTCACCATCAGCTATTCCTTGTATCTCAACTTCATGCAAGTTACAAAAATTTGCAATTTGTTTAAAAGTAAGTGTTGTATTTTCAACTAACCAAACAGCTGTAGCCATTGGCATCAAAGGTGCATTTGACATTTAATTTTTTTTATCTGATTTAAAGTTTTGAAATTTTTTATTAAATTTACTTTTTCTGCCTTTATCCATTAACTTTTGTTTTCCACCTGTCCATGCAGAATGAGATTTTGGATCAATCTCTAATTTAAGCAAATCACCATCAGCACCCCAAGTTGATTTTGTTTCAAATTGAGTCCCATCAGTCATCTCGACTTTTATTGTATGGTAGTTTGGGTGAATGTCTTTTTTCATATCGAGACTTATAGCAAAAGAATTTTATAACACAATTAAAAGTTAACTAAATTTTCCAACATTTTATCATTAATTGCGGCACTTGAAGCCTTTATATCAATCTTATTTACATCAAATTTATGAATATCGTTCACTATTCCTCCTGCTTCTTTGACCAATATCTCTCCAGCTGCTACATC
>CABXRX010000032.1 GCA_902514745.1 uncultured Pelagibacteraceae bacterium
AGACCTTCTTTCTTGTTAGGGGATAGAAAAGAAAAGAGAGTAGGTGAAAAAATAGGTATACTTATCTTTAAATTATTATCTCCTCTGTTTAAAGGACCTTTAAAAAAGATGAAGCCTATACACTCGGAAATAGTTGCTAAAGCTATGCTTAAAATATGTGAACATGAACATCAACAAGTAGTTTTTGAGTCTAATGAGATTGTTGAGTTAGCTAAAAGTTAGTGAGATAGGAATTTTTCGGCTTCTAATGCTGCCATACAACCCATTCCTGCAGCTGTAACGGCTTGTCTAAAAGTTTTATCTTTCACATCTCCTGCAGCATAAACTCCAGGGACATTAGTTTCAGTAGAATCTGGTTTAGTAATTAAATAACCTTCTTTATCCATGTCCAATTGTTCTTTAAACAACGACGTTGCTGGATCATGACCGATTGCAATAAATAAACCATCAATTTTCATTTCTTTAACATCATTACTCTTTAAATTTTTAATTTTGATACCTGTAACATTTTTAGGTTCACCCTCACCAATAACTTCATCAACAGCACTATCCCAAATGATTTCAATTTTTTTATTTTCCATTAATTTCTTTTGAAGCATTTTTTCAGCTCTTAATTCATCTCTTCTATGAATAAGTTTAACTTTTGATGCAAACTTTGTAAGAAACATTGCCTCTTCAACAGCAGCGTTACCACCACCTACAACCGCAACCTCTTTGTCTTTAAAGAAAAAACCATCACAAGTAGCACATGCAGAAACTCCAAATCCTCTAAAGTTTTGTTCAGACTCTAAATTTAACCATCTCGCTTGTGCTCCAGTTGAAATAATTACACTGTCTGCGGTATATTTTTGACCACTATCACCTACAGCTTCAAAGGGTGCAGATTTTAAATTTACCGAGGAGATATGATCCTCAATCATTTCAGTTCCAACAGCTTTAGCTTGATCTCTCATTTGATCCATTAACCAAGGACCTTGAATTACATCAGCAAAACCAGGAAAATTTTCTACATCAGTCGTTGTAGTTAATTGTCCACCGGGTGCAGAACCATAAACTAAAATTGGACTTAGCATTGCTCGAGCTGCATAAACAGCAGCAGTGTATCCGGCTGGACCGGATCCAATTATTAACACTTTTGTGTGTTTAGTTGGATTTTGACTCATATGAAAGCTATATAGTGATTAATGTCTAAATTAAAAGGTATTTTATTAACTCAGGGAATGCATGGAATGATAAGCCAAGTAGAAGGTTTAGCAAAAGCTTTAGATATTGATTTTACACACCACACAGTTGAACTAAATAGTTTTTGGAAAGTGATTCCTCCAAAGCTTACACCAATTTCGCAGAACGTTTATAAAAAAATTAATCAGGAAGAGTTTGATATAATAATTTCTTGTGGTCGTAAAAGTGTTATTCCATCAATTCATTTAAAAAATGCAGCTAATAAAAAAGTATTTAATATTCATATTCAAGATCCAAAAGTAGATCTAAATCATTTTGATTTTATTGTTGCCCCAGAACATGATGCTTTAGACGGTCAAAATGTTATTAATACAAAGGGTGCCATTCACTACCTTACGGAAAATGAAATTAGTGAAAACAAAGATTATCTAAAATCATTTATTAAAAATGATGAAAGGAAAATTTGGACTTTAATCTTGGGTGGTCCGACAAAGTATTATGATTATTCAACTAAGAACATGAAACATATTTTTACATCTATATATAAATTATTAAAAAAATATGACTTTCAATTAGTTGTAATTCCTTCAATGAGAACACCAATTAATACCATTCATTATGCTAAAGAATTTTTTGGCGATAATCATTCGATTATAATGGATGTAGATAAAAAAGCATATTTATCAGCCTTTGCAATCGCAGAAAATATTATAGTTACATGTGACTCAAGCTCAATGATCTCAGAAGCAGCTTTAACTGGAAAACCAATTTATATAGCTAGTATTTTGCCTAAAAAAAATGACAAGAGATTTCAAAGATTTAGAAATTTATTTAGAGAATTAAATATTACCCGAAATTTAGGTGAAGAAATTGAGGATTGGAACTATCAAAAACTTGATGAAACGAATAGAGTAGCAAATATTATCAAAAAAAAAATTAATTCTTAATGTCATTTTTAAATTCAATTCAAACCCAATCAAAGAAACATGATTTACCGTTTGATCATTGGGAGTATCAAGATGCACTTTCAGATGGAGCAATTGAAGAAATTATTAAAGCTGATATCCCAGATGTTAGTAAGCATAATCTTAACTATGATGGAACTAGAGCAATTGATGGTGGTGCCGCTGAATTCAGAGAAGGTATAGCTTCAGGAGGTGAGGCAATTAAATTTAGATGTTTTATAACCAAAGAAAATGAAAAACAATTTCCAAATCTAGTAAAATTTATCAACGAACTTCAATCTAAAGAAGTTCACGAAACTATTTCAAAAATGATTAATAAAGATTTATCTAACTCATATGTTAGAGTTGAGGTCATTTGTGATCGAGAAGGCTTTTGGTTAAAGCCTCATTGCGATATTAAAGAAAAATTAATGTCAGGCTTAATATTCGTAAATAACGCTAATGAATCTGAAGATTTAGGCACAGATTTTTATAATGAGAAATTAGAAAAGGTTAAAACCGTCCCTTATAAAAATAATTACGGATATATGTTTACTAGTGGCCCAAATACTTGGCACGGTATGGAAAAGAAGACCATAGTTAAAGAAAGACGATGTATTCAAGTAAATTATGTAACTTTTGCAACTGATTGGAAAGTCAAATGATTTTTATTTGATCACCTACTGATATTTTACCATTATTTATTATCTGACATCTTATACCACCTTTTCTCAAAAATTCTTTGATGATGTCATTTCTTTCTAATTTTTCTGAAAGATGTCGACAAGGTCTGCATAGATCTATTACTTCTAAATTAACAGATCCTATCTTAATCCTTTTTTCAATGAGATCATTTAGTCTTATTCCCTTGGTAATAATATTTCTTCTAAATTTTAAGTGAGGTATATTTAATTTGTATTTAAAATTGTACTCATCAATATTTTCACTTTCAATAATTGATAACTGATTAAAGGGATCATTATAATCTTTGAAATGTCTATCACCAACAATTCCTTTGCCAGCAACCAAATCTATTTCTGTTACCTCAATTATTTCTTGGTTATGATTTTTAGTAAGTCCAATTTTAATTATCTCAGACATTTTAAATATCTTGGAGAGAAGTAACTTCTAATTTTTTGGTTTTAAGAGATTTAATAGCTTCCAAGCAGGCTTGAGCAGTAGACATATTTGTGCAGTACGGAACTTTATTTTTTAGTGTTGCTCTTCTAAGTGCAATTGCATCACTTAATCTATACTCGGTATTTCCACCACCTGTATTAATTACAAGTGCAATTTTTTTAGAATCTAAGACATCAACAATATGAGGGGAACCACTACTTACTTTGTTAATTATTCTACATTTCATTCCGTGTTTTCTAATATATACAGCTGTTCCTTTTGTTGCACATAATGTGAAATCCAATTTTAATAATTCTCTTGCTAAATCAATTCCTTCATCTTTATGGGAGTCTTTCAATGATATAAATGCGAGCCCTTGTTTAGGTAATGAGTTGGCAGCACCAATTTGGCTTTTAGCAAATGCCATTCCAAAGTTTTTATCAAATCCCATTACTTCTCCAGTTGATTTCATTTCAGGACCTAAAAGTAAATCACTATTAGGGAATTTGTTAAAAGGAAATACAGCTTCTTTTACAGCATACATACCTTTAGATTTATCTTTTAAATTAAACTTTGATAATTTTTTCACCAGCCATTACACGTGAGGCAATCTTAGCAAGTGGTAGACCTTTTGCCTTAGATACGAACGGCACTGTTCTGCTTGCTCTGGGGTTAACTTCGATTACATAAATTTCATCTTTTTTGATTGCAAATTGAATATTCATAAAACCTTTAACATTTAAAGCTAAAGCTAATTTTTTAGTTTGATTTTCGATTTCTTTAATTAAGAATGGTTTAATTGAAATTGGAGGCAAACTGCAAGCAGAGTCACCCGAGTGAATTCCAGCCTCTTCAATATGTTGCATGATACCTGCAACATGAACTTGTTTTCCATCAGATATAGCATCGACATCTACTTCCATTGCATGATTAATAAACTTATCAATTAAAATTGGATTTTCTTCAGCTGCTTTAAATGCCTCTTCTACAAATTTTTTTAATTGTTTTTTTTCATGAACAATTTCCATCGCTCTTCCACCTAGGACATAAGAAGGTCTAACAATTAGCGGTAAACCAATTTTTTCAGCTATTTTAATTGCTTGTTTGAAGTTCTTTGCAATTCCACTTTCAGCTTGTTTTAGTTTTAACTTATTAAGTAAATTTCGAAATCTATCTCTGTCTTCTGCTAAATCAATTGATGTATATTGTGTTCCTAAAATTGGAAGATTGTTATCATGTAAAAATTTAGCTAACTTAATTGGAGTTTGACCACCAAACTGAGCAATAATACCAACAAGGTTGCCTTTTTCTTTTTCTTTTTTAATTATATTAAAGACGTATTCTTCTTTTAAAGGCTCAAAATATAATCGATCACTTGTATCATAATCTGTTGAAACAGTTTCAGGGTTACAATTAACCATGATAGTTTCAAAACCTGCATCTTTTAATGAAAAACTAGCTTGGCAACAACAATAATCAAACTCAATTCCTTGTCCTATTCTGTTGGGCCCACCACCTAAAATAATTATCTTCTTTTTTGCGGATGGATCTGCCTCACACTCTGAATTAACTGAAAAATTACGCTGATAAGTTGAGTACATATAAGGTGTAAAAGATTTAAATTCAGCAGCACAAGTATCCACTTTTTTAAAAACAGGTAATATTTTTAGTGCTATTCTTTTTCGTCTAACAGCATCTTCAGAGCTATTAGTTAGCTCTGATATTTTTTTATCAGAAAAACCAATTGATTTTATTCGATTAAACTCATTAAAATCTTTAGGTAAGCCTTTGAGTTTAATCTTATTCTCATTATCTACAATTTCTTTAATTTGATCTAAGAACCAAGGGTCAATTTTAGATAAGGTAAATATTTTTTTTAAATTAATTTTTTTCCTAATAGCTTCTGCAACTAACAAAATTTTATTAGGAATATTTTCTTTAAGCTTTTTTTCAATTTGTTTTTTATTTAATTCAAATATTCTATCCAATCCTGAAAAACCGATTTCAAGAGAGACTAATGATTTTTGAAGTGACTCTTTAAAATTTCTACCAATTGCCATAGCTTCCCCAACTGATTTCATTGAAGTTCCCAAAGTTGCTGGTGAAGTTGAAAATTTTTCAAAAGTAAATCGTGGAATTTTAGTTACCACATAATCAATGCTTGGTTCAAAAGATGCAGGTGTTACTTTAGTAATTTCATTTTTTAATTCATCTAATGTGTAGCCAATAGCAAGTTTAGCCGCAACTTTTGCAATTGGAAAACCAGTTGCTTTTGAAGCAAGTGCGGATGAACGAGACACTCTTGGATTCATTTCAATTACAACCATTCTTCCATTTTTGGGATTGATTGCGAACTGAACATTTGATCCACCTGTCTCAACTCCAATTTTTCTAAGACACGCAATCGATGCATTTCTCATTATTTGATATTCTTTATCAGTTAATGTTAGGGCTGGAGCAACAGTAACGGAATCCCCTGTATGAATTCCCATTGGGTCGACATTTTCAATTGAACAGATAATGATACAGTTATCTTTTTTGTCTCTTACAACTTCCATTTCAAATTCTTTCCAACCCTCTAAGCATTCTTCAACTAATACTTGGCTGACAGGGGACTCGTGTAATCCATTTTTAATAATTTTAAGATAATCTTTTTTATTTTTCGCAATTCCTCCTCCAAGACCTCCAAGAGTAAACGCAGGTCTTATAATTGCAGGTAAACCAATTTTATTTAAAACTTTAGATGCTTGACTGATGTTATTAACGATTTCAGATTTAGGAAGATCTAAACCAATATCAATCATATTTTTTCTAAACTTCTTTCTGTCCTCAGCATTAGAAATAGCTTTAGAATTTGCACCAATAAGTTCTATTTTATATTTTTTTAGAATTCCTTTTTTTTCAGCTTCCATAGCAAGGTTAAGAGCAGTTTGACCGCCCATTGTTGGAAGTATTGCATCTGGTTTTTCTTTTTTAAGAATTTCTTCTAAAACTTTCAAAGTAATTGGTTCAATATAGGTTTTATCAGCAACATCTGGATCAGTCATTATCGTTGCTGGATTTGAGTTTATTAGTACAACTTTATAACCTTCTGCTCTTAATGCTTTACAAGCTTGTGTTCCTGAATAATCAAACTCACAAGCTTGACCAATAATAATTGGACCAGCTCCAACAACTAATATTTTTTTAAGATCTTTTCTTTTTGGCATTTTTTTTCATGTTGTTAATAAATTCC
>CABXRX010000033.1 GCA_902514745.1 uncultured Pelagibacteraceae bacterium
TAATTATTTCAAATTATCCGGGTGAAACTGAAATAATAAAAATTCCCAAATATAAGAATGCTAAAACTCATAAATGGAAAAATATGTTTCAACAAGAAATTGTTAAATTTAAATTTCCTAAATTTGATTTTGAGCATGAATTAGCAATTCTTTATTCAAGTGGAACCACTGGAAAACCTAAATGTATTTGTCATAAAACTGGAGGTGTACTACTTCAACATTTGAAAGAGCATCAACTCCATTGTGATATAAAAGAAAATGATAATATTTTTTATTTTACTACCTGTGGCTGGATGATGTGGAATTGGTTAATTTCTGCTTTAGCATCCAAAGCATCAATTGTCTTATTTGATGGTTTTCCTATGTATAAAAAAGAGGATTTACTTTTGAAAATTGCCAATAAAGAAAATATAACGTTATTAGGTGTAAGTGCAAAATACTTAGATGCATTACGTAAATTCAGTAAAAATTATTACAAATTATATAAATTTTCTAAATTAAGAACTATCTGTTCAACTGGATCTCCATTATCAGCAGATAGTTTTAATTATGTTTATAACAACATAAAAAAAGATGTTCATTTAGCATCAATATCAGGCGGTACCGACATTGTTTCTTGTTTCGTTTTAGGAAATTTATATCAACCTGTTCATTCAGGCGAAATTCAAAATAAAGGATTGGGAATGGATGTACGTGTATTTAGTGAAAATGGCAAATCTATTTTAAAAAAAAAAGGAGAACTTGTATGTATTAATCCTTTTCCATCAATGCCATTAAAATTTTGGAATGACAAAAATGATACTAAGTTTAAAAAAGCATATTTTAATAAATTTAAGAATATTTGGCATCATGGAGATTTTGCCAAAATAACTAACAAGAAAGGTTTTATAATTGTAGGCCGATCAGATACCACTTTAAATCCTGGTGGTGTTCGTTTAGGAACAGCTGAAATTTATAATGAAATTGAAAGATTTAAAGAAATAAAAGAATCTCTTGTTGTAGGTCAGTCTTGGGATAATGATATACGAATAATATTATTTGTAATTTTAAATTCAAAATTTGATCTTACCGAAAATTTGTTAAAAAAGATGAAATTAAAAATTAGAAAAAATGCATCTCCAAGACATGTCCCTCATAAAATAATTCAAGTCAATGATATTCCTAGAACTAAGAGTGGTAAAATTGTCGAATTAGCTGTAAAAAATATTATTGAAGGAAATAAAATTAAAAATAAAGAAGCCTTGGCTAATCCTTATTCTTTGGATGAATACAGAAATATTAAAGAATTGCAGTATTGATAATATAATTAATATTTAATAAAGGTTTTGAGCTGCCACCATTGATAAAAGCATTGGTAATGACAATAATGTATTAGTTCTAGAAAATAACATGGCAGTTCTAGCTGATTTAGCTTTTAAATCAGGCTCACAATCAACAATACCCAAAGCTCTTTTTTGATTAGGCCAAATGACAAACCAAACATTAAAAGCCATCATAACCCCAAGCCACATACCAATTCCAATTGCTGTATGTTTAGGAACTCCCGAACCTATGCTCAAAGTCATTGCATCATGCAAGTAACCATTTAATAAAGCTAATATTAATCCTGACAGAACAGTTAAAGCTGCTGCCCATCTAAAATAAAATAATGCAGCTGGAGCTATAACTTTACCTATTGCAGGTTTTTGTTCGTCTGGAATTTTGCCCATATTTGGAATTTGTACAAAATTAAAATACCAAAGTAAGCCAATCCACATAATCGCAACAATTACGTGTATGTATCTAAATAACCAACTCCAAAACAATGTATCAAAAGCAATACCGCCATTTAAATAAGATAGACCAATAAATACTAATATCGCTAAAGCTAGCGAAGCGTGAATTGTTTTAGATAGTGATCCTAATAAATTACCCATGATTCTAAATATTTATACACTAATTTAACAAAAATATTAACAATCTTTTAATAAATTATCCTAATAGAGGTTTTAAAAATTGACCAGTGTAGCTTTCTGAAACTTTGCAAATTTCTTCAGGTTTACCCTCTGCTATTATATTACCACCTTTAACACCACCCTCAGGTCCCATATCAATAATATAATCCGCTGTTTTTATAACATCAAGATTATGCTCTATTACCACAACAGTATTTCCAAGTTTTACAAATGTATGAAGTATTTCTAATAATTTTTTAATATCGTGTTGATGAAGTCCTGTTGTTGGTTCATCCAAAATATACATTGTTCGTCCTGTTGATCTTTTAGAAAGTTCTTTTGCAAGTTTTATTCTTTGAGCTTCACCACCAGATAGTGTAGTTGCTTGTTGTCCAATTTTAATATAACCCAAACCCACTTTTTTTAAAGTTAGAAGCTTGGTTTTAATGTTTGATATATTTTCAAAGTACTCACAACCTTCGTCTACAGACATATCTAAAACATCAGCGATACTTTTATTTTTAAATTTAATTTCTAATGTTTCTCTATTATACCTGGTTCCCTTGCATTCATCACATTGAATATAAACATCTGGTAAAAAATGCATCTCATAAGTTATTACTCCATCTCCCTCGCAAGCTTCACATCTTCCACCTTTTACATTAAAAGAAAATCTTCCAGGTTTATAACCTCTAGTTTTAGACTCAGGTAAACTCGTAAACCAATCTCTTATAGGACCAAAGGCTCCAGTATAAGTTGCTGGATTCGACCTTGGTGTTCTTCCTATAGGTGATTGATCAATATCGATAATCTTATCTATTAACTCAACACCTTTATAACTTTTAAAAGCTTTTGGAGCCTTCCTAGCTTTATTGTTAAGTGTCAAATTTAAAGCGTGATATAATGTTTGAAGTATCAGTGTTGATTTACCACTTCCTGAAACGCCAGTAACACAGGTAAAACTTCCAGTTGGTATTTTAAGATTAATATTATTTAAGTTATTTCCTGAAGCGCCATTGATTTCAACAAATCTTCCATTCTTTGCTAATCGACGTGTTTTAGGAACTTCAATAATTTTTTTATTTGATAAGTATTGACCAGTAATACTATTTTTATCTTTTTTAATTTCGTCATATGTTCCTTGAGAAGATATTTCACCACCATTCGATCCAGCCTCAGGACCCATATCAATAATGTGATCAGCATTTTCCATAGTTTCAGTGTCATGTTCAACAACAATAACAGTATTACCTAGATCTCTTAATCGTTTAAGAGCATTAATAAGTTTAACATTGTCTTTTTGGTGTAAACCTATTGAAGGCTCATCAAGCACATACAATACACCAGTTAAACCTGAGCCTATCTGTGACGCTAATCTTATTCTTTGAGCTTCACCACCAGATAATGTTCCTGACTCTCTAGATAATGTTAAGTAATCGAGACCAACATTAAGAAGAAAGTTTAATCTCTCATTGATTTCTTTTAAAACATGTTCTGCAATTTTAAATTGCCTTTTATCTAAATTTTTTTCCAAATCTTTAAACCATTGTGCAGCATCAAGAATTGATTTTTTTGTAACCTCACTAATATTTTTATTATCAATTTTTACACATAAAGCCTCTTCTTTAAGTCTATCTCCATTACAGCTTTCACAAGCTGAGTCTGACTGATATTCAGCTATAGCTTCTCTTTTCCACTCACTATCAGACTCTAAAAATCTTCTTTCTAAATTATTTATTACACCTTCAAAAGTTTTTTTATGAGAATATTTTTCATAACCGTCATCATAATTAAACTTAATTTCTTCTTCATCAGAACCATATAAAATAATATCTTTAATTTTTTTTGGTAATTTTTTCCATTTATCATCTAGTGAAAAACCATAATGTTTAGCAATTGATGCTAATGTTTGAGCATAGTATAGTGTTGTAGTTTTTGCCCAAGGTTCAATTGCTCCATCAGCAATACTTTTTCTTTCATCTGGAATTACTAAATTTGGATCAACGTTTAATTTTATACCGATACCCTCACACTCTTCACAAGCTCCGTATGGACTATTAAAAGAAAAAAGTCTTGGCTCTATTTCTTCAATAGTAAAACCACTTTCAGGGCAAGCAAATTTAGTCGAATAGATTAGTTTTTCAACTTTTCTAAATTTTTGTGGTAATGTCTCATCTTCATATTCAACAAATACTAATCCATTAGATAAATTTACAGCTGTTTCAATACTTTCTGCCAATCTATTTCCTAATCTTGAGTTTAATACAATTCTGTCAACTAAAACTGAAATATCATGTTTGAGTTTTTTATCTAAATTTGGAGATTTTTCGATATCGTATAAAACATTATCGACCTTAATTTTTCTAAAACCTCTTCTTTTATAACTTAAAATATCTTTTCTATATTCTCCTTTACGACCTCTTACTACAGGAGCATAAATATATATTGTACTTTTTTTAGGTAATTTTTTAACTAAATCTACAATTTGAGTTATAGTTTGTGATGTAATTGGTTTTCCAGTAAATGGCGAATAAGGTATTCCAGCTCTTGCATACAAAACTCTCATATAGTCATAAATTTCAGTGACTGTAGCAACTGTTGATCTTGGGTTTTTAGATGTATTTTTTTGCTCTATAGCTATTGCCGGACTTAAACCTTCAATTAGATCAACATTAGGTTTTTTCATTTTATCTAAAAATTGTCTAGCATAAGCTGATAAACTTTCGACATATCTTCTTTGACCTTCTGCATAAATAGTGTCAAAGGCCAACGACGATTTTCCTGAGCCAGATAGTCCAGTTATTACAACAAATTGATCTTTAGGTATTTCAACAGAAACATTCTTTAAATTATGTTCTTTGGCGCCCTTAATAACTATCTTTTTGATCATATTTTTTGTTGCTTTGAGTTAATAAAATTAATAATGAGAAGAATTATGATATAGTTCTTATTAATTAATTTAACAAATATTAAATATTATGGCTGGAAGTTTAAATAAAGTATTATTAATTGGTCGTTTGGGCGCAGATCCAGAGATCAAACAAATGGTTAATGGTAAAAGTGTTGCAAGACTTAGCTTAGCTACAAGTCAATCGTGGAAAGACAAAAATACTGGTGAAAAAAAAGAGAAAACTGAATGGCACCGTATAGTTGTATTTAATGAAGGTCTTGTAAATGTTATTCAGCAATATTTAAAAAAAGGTGCTCAAATCTATGTTGAGGGTCAACTTTCTACTAGAAAATGGAAAGACGAGCAATCCGGACAAGATAAATATTCTACTGAAATTGTCCTTCAGGGATACAACACTACTTTAACTATGCTTGGTGGCGGAAACACTGGCGGTGGAATTCAAAATGATACAACCCAACAAAATAATATTGAAGATTCTTCACAAGTGTCAAATGATATGGATGATGAAATTCCATTTTAGTTTCTATGCAAAAAACTGAAGTTCCAAAAGATAATAATATTAAATTAATCTCAATGCATGATGAGATGAGCTCATCTTATCTATCGTATGCAATGAGTGTAATAGTTAGTAGAGCATTACCCGATGTGAGAGATGGATTAAAACCAGTTCATAGAAGAATTTTATATGCAATGTATAAAGGTGGATATGATTGGTCAAAACAATTTAGAAAATCTGCAAGAATAGTCGGGGATGTTATTGGTAAGTATCACCCTCATGGTGATCAATCAGTTTATGATGCGCTTGTTAGAATGGTTCAAGATTTTTCAATGAGCTTACCTTTAGTTCAAGGCCAAGGTAACTTTGGATCTATTGATGGAGATCCAGCAGCAGCAATGAGGTATACAGAAACAAGACTTTCAAAAGTTTCTCAGTTTTTAATTGATGACATTGAAAAAAATACGGTTTCGTACAAAAGTAATTATGATGAAACTGAAAAAGAACCAACTGTTTTACCAGCACAATATCCAAATCTTTTAGTTAATGGAGCTGGTGGTATAGCAGTAGGTATGGCCACAAGTATTCCACCACACAATTTAGGTGAAATAATAAATGGAACATTAGCCTTAATTGACAACAAGGATATAAAAGTTAAAGAACTTATGAAGCATATACCAGGTCCAGATTTTCCAACAGGGGGTGTAATTATTGGTAAAGATATTATCAAGCAAGGTTATAATAACGGTAGAGGGTCATTTAAGATTAGAGGCGAAGTTTCTATAGAAGGACTTAAAAATGGGAGAGAGAGATTAGTAATTACTTCGATACCTTATCAAGTAAATAAATCTGTTCTTAATGAAAGAATTGCCCAACTGGTAAGAGAAAAAAAAATTGAAGGAATTAAAGATATAAGAGATGAGTCTAATAGAGAAGGTATTAGAGTTGCAATTGATTTAA
>CABXRX010000034.1 GCA_902514745.1 uncultured Pelagibacteraceae bacterium
AGGATTATTAAAATTTAAGTTTGAATTTCTCCAAAACAAAGTTCTAATCTCCTCAAATTTATGGTTTTCTAATAATTCAACATCTTCGGCTGTAATTTCTTTACAATCACCAGTAATTCCAAAACTTCCATCATTCAAATATCTTCCAGCTCTTCCAGCAATTTGGCCCATTTCAGATAAATTTAGTTTTCTTAATTTTTTTCCATCAAACTTTTTAAGATTAGAAAAATAAACATAATCTAGGTCCATATTAATACCCATTCCTATAGCATCTGTTGCTACTAAAAAATCAACATCTCCTGACTGATAAAGTTCCACTTGAGCATTTCTAGTCTTCGGACTTAAAGAACCCATCACAATAGCAGCCCCACCTTTTTGTCTTCTAATTAATTCAGCTATTGCGTAAACTTCTTCCGCAGAAAAAGCTATAATTGCTGTTTTTCTATTTATTCTAGAAATTTTTTTATGACCTGCATAAGTTAATTTTGATAGTCTTCCTCTATTAATGAATTCTATATCACCATCTAATTTAGAAATTATGCTTTTGATAGTATTAGAACCCATAAGCATAGTAAGCTTTTCACCTCTCATATTTAAAAGTCTATCTGTAAAAATATGACCTCTTTCATGATCGGCACACATTTGAATTTCATCAACACCCACAAAATCTAAATGCTTATCGATTGGCATAGACTCCACTGTACATAGGAAGTATTTAGCATTTGTTGGAATAATCTTTTCCTCACCTGTTATTAAAGCAACTTTATCTAGACTAATTTTTTTTATTACTTTGTCATAAACTTCTCTGGCCAATAATCTTAAGGGAAAACCTATCATGCCAGATTCAAATGAAAGCATTGTCTCGATAGCAAGATGGGTTTTTCCTGTATTTGTAGGCCCAAGAACTGCAGTAATTTTGTGTTTAGTCATTTCTACTTTTGGTGTATTTTTTTTTTTACCTACCAGATATTGTTGCTGTTAAAGAACAAAAATAGACTAAAACATGACCGAATCGGAGAGTAAAAAGTTCTCATTTTGCCAATAACTATACTAAGATTATCATAATTAGAATTAATTCTATAATAGTAATTTACAATATAAAAATGCTAAAAAATTTAGTCAAAGAATTAAAACCATCATCCACTTTGTTGATTAATGAAAGTTCTAGAAAATTAGAGGAACAAGGAAAAAAAATATATAAATTTGGTTTTGGCCAGTCTCCTTTTAAAGTTCCAGAAGATGTTGTTAAGGAGCTTAAAGATAACGCACATCAAAACAAATATTTACCAATGCAAGGGCTTCAAGAGCTAAGATATGAAGTTGCAAAATATACATCAAATAGAAAAAATTATGATTATAAATCTGAAAATGTAATTATTGGACCAGGTTCAAAGGAGTTAATGTTTTTATTACATATTATATTTGATGGCGAAATAATATTGCCTGCTCCAAGTTGGGTTTCATATGCTCCTCAAGCAATATTAGGTAGAAACAAAATTCGAATTTTGCAAACTCAAAGAGAAAATAATTGGTTTCCAACAGCAGTCGAAATTGAAAAAGTAATTTTAAAAGATAAAAACAAAAACTATCTTTTATTTTTAAATTCACCAAATAACCCATCTGGACAAATCTGTGAAAATTTGGAAGAAATTTCTAATATAGCTAATAAATATAATCTTATTATTTTGTCTGATGAAATTTATTCAGAATTGACTTTTGGAAATAATTATAAATCTATATCTAATTTTTGTCCTGAAAAAACAATTATTAGTACCGGATTAAGTAAGTGGTGTGGAGCTGGTGGATGGAGATTAGGATATTTTTTAATTCCAAATAAATTATTGGATATTAAAAATATGATAAACGTGTTGGCAAGCGAAACTTTTTCTGCAGTTAGTGCACCTATTCAGTATGCTGCAATCAAAGCTTATAAGAATGATCATTCAGATTATATCAATAAATCTAAAAATATTTTAAATGCAGTTGGTAATTATGTTTATGAAAATTTAAAATCTAATAAAGTTCTAATTAATAAACCCCAGGGAGGATTTTATTTGATGCCAGAGTTTTTAAATAAAAAATTTTATTCATCATCACAGATGTGTAATAAACTATTAAATGACACTGGTGTTGCGTTATTACCAGGGTCTGATTTTGGTTTTGATCAAACAAAAATGTTAGCAAGATTAAGCTTTACTGATTTTGATGGTCAAGAATTTATGAACAAAATTCAAAATAATCAAAAAATTGATAATAGCCATATTGAAAAATACGCACCTAAAATTGTTGAGGGTGTAAATAAGATGAAAAAATGGTCTGAATCAATATAAAATCTCACTATACATACCCAGCTAATTATTGTTAAAATTAATATATAAAAATAACGATATAGGGGGAGGAAAAATGAAAAAAATAATTACATCTCTATCTAGTGCTTTACTGATATTAGCTGCATCTTTATCATTAACTGGTGTTGCTAAATCAGCAGAGTTTTTTACGATAGGAACTGGTGGACCAACTGGAGTTTATTTCCAAACTGGTAACGCAATTTGTAAAATGTTACATAAATCTGCAATCGCCAAAGAACATGGAAGAAAAAAAGGAATTGATAAAGCTTATAGATGCACTGCACCTTCAACAGGTGGATCAAATTATAATATTGGTCAAATAGCTGCTGGTGAGTTTCAATTTGGTGTTGCACAATCTGATTGGCAGTATCATGCTGTAAATGGATCAAGTAAATGGGAAGGAAAACAGTATAAGGGTTTAAGAGCTGTATTTTCTGTTCACAATGAACCTTTTCAAATCTGGGCAAGAAAAAAAGCAAAAATTAAAGATTTTGCAGGATTAAAAGGAAAAGTTGTAAATATTGGTAACCCTGGTTCTGGACAAAGAGGAACTATGGAAGAGTTAATGAAAGCAAAAGGTGTTGATAATAGTTTCTTTAAATCGACTACTGAATTAACTTCATCAGAACAAGTTAAAGCTTTGTGTGATGGCAAAATAGATGCTTTTGGATATTCTGTAGGATTTCCGAACGGAGCTATGGAGCAAGCAGCAACTTGTGCAGCAAAAGCTTCACCTATCAATTTAACTGGATCTGAGGTGCAAGGTTTAATTGATGGTGCAGATTATTATGCAAAAGCTGTTATCCCAGCAGGTACTTACACAGGTCAGAAAAAAGATGCTACAACTTTTGGTGTGAAGGCTACAGTAGTTACTAGCAATATGGTTGAATCTGATCTTGTTTATTTAGTAGTTAAGGCAGTATTTGAAAATTTTGATGATTTCAAAAAACAACATCCTGCTTTTTCTTCTCTAAAAAAAGAAGATATGATTGCTGATGGTCTATCGGCTCCTTTACATGAAGGTGCTAAGAGATATTACAAAGAAGCTGGACTAATGTAATCCAAACTTTAGATTAAATTAAAAGGCCTGATTTTTAATCGGGCCTTTTTTTTATAATGAGGTATCATCTTTATTATGAGTCAAAGCATTAGTGAAAAAGTAAAAGATAAAATTAATGAGGATTTATCTCCTACAAAAAATCTTTCAGGTTTACATTTAAAGATTGTTGCAGCAATTGCAATTATTTGGTCATTATTTCAGCTTTGGTATGCATCACCTTTTCCATTTATTTTTAATTTTGGAATGTTTAAAGGGTTACCAGCAAGAGCAATTCATCTAGGTTTTGCTTTAACATTAGCATTTTTAATTTATCCAATTTCTAAAGGAAAAAAAATTTCTGCATTTGATATCTTAATCAGTTTTGTAGGGGCTATTTCATGTTTTTATATTTATTTTTTTTATGATCAATTAGTTGACCGTGGAGGTGTTCTTTTAAATATTTTAATAGGAGATAGTTTAAATTTACCAGTCGAGTTAATTATTGGAAGCTTTGGTATTTTAATTTTGCTTGAAGCTACAAGAAGAGCAATAGGCCTGCCATTAGTAATTATTGCCATTTGTTTTTTACTATTTTCATATTTTGGAAGGTATGCGCCTGAAATAATTTCTCATGGAGGACTCTCACTAAATAGATTGGTTGGATTTCAATGGCTAGATCAGGAGGCAATATTTGGAATTCCAATAGGAGTTTCCGTAGACTTTATCTTTTTATTTGTATTGTTTGGTGCTCTTTTAGAAACAGCTGGTGGTGGAAAATACTTCTTAGACTTAGCCTTTGCGATGGTTGGTAAAATGAGAGGAGGACCTGCAAAAGCTGCAATCTTAGGCTCTGGGATGACTGGTTTAATTTCAGGATCTTCAATAGCAAACACAGTTACGACAGGAACCTTTACAATTCCAATTATGAAAAAAACTGGATTTTCAAAAGAAAAAGCAGGTGCGATAGAAGTTTCATCCTCTGTTAATGGTCAGATTATGCCACCAGTCATGGGTGCTGCAGCGTTTGTTATGGCAAGTTTTATAGGTGTGACTTATTTTGAAGTTGTAAAACATGCTTTTTTACCAGCAATAATTTCTTACATAGCTCTTTTCTACATATCTCATCTTGAAGCTTTAAAATTAAATTTAAAAGGAATGGAAGATGCTGATGTCCCAAATTTAAAGAAAACATTTTTTTCGGGGCTTCATTTTTTAATTCCAATTTTTGTGTTAATTTATATGTTAGTTTATTTAAGGTTCACTGCATCTTATTCCATCTTTTATGCTACAGTCTCTTTGATTTTGGTAAATTTATTTAATTTACTTATTAAAAATTCATTCTCTAAAGATGCTCTAAAAATATGGTTTAATCAAACTATCGTTGGTTTTGAGAAAGGTGCCTTAAATATGGTTGGTGTTGGAATAGCCATAGCAACAGCTGGAATTATAGTTGGAGCTGTTGGGTCAACAGGATTAAGCACAAATTTAATTATAGTTATCGAGTCTATTGCTAAAGATAATGTTACAATATTATTATTTTTAACAATAATATTGTGTTTGTTATTAGGAATGGGGTTACCAACCACAGCAAATTATGTGGTTGTTGCTTCATTAATGGCAACTGTCTTAGTAGATGTTGGTAATGCATCAGGGTTTATCTTTCCATTGATAGCAGTTCATTTATTTGTTTTTTATTTTGGTTTGATGGCAGATGTAACGCCTCCAGTAGGTCTTGCTTCTTATGCCGCTGCAGCTATTTCAGGGGGAGATCCTCTAAGAACTGGTCTTCAAGCATTTTGGTATAGCTTAAGAACAGGAATACTGCCAATTGTTTTTTTATTTAATCATGAGCTTCTTTTAATAGGAGTAGAAAACATTTGGCATGCGCTTGTTGTTATTAGCACTTCTTTAGCAGGGATATTAGTATTTACTTCAGCTACTCAAGGTTGGTTTATTAATAAATTAAAATGGTATGAAATAGTTATTTTTTTAATAATATCTATTTCTTTGTTATCACCAGAGTTTGTTCTAAATAAATTCTATCCAAAATATAATCAACTAGATATCAATACAATTGATTCATTTATACTAGATCCAAAAAAAGAAGTTCGATTTAAAATCACAAGACCGAGTCTTTATGGTGAAAGATATAAGTTATTTGTGATTGAAAAGAATACTTTCGAAGAAGAGTACAATTTAGAGAATTATGGAATTTCTGTAGTAAAAGAAAAAAATAAAATTATTATTGATAATTTAAAATGGAATGGAAAAGCTAAAAAAAGTGGTTTTGAATTGGGTGACTATATAAGTGAACTCAAGGTAGAAAATTTAAATAGGCCCAGTAAGCTAGTCGTTTATCCAATAGCAATTTTACTTTTAATAGTTTTCGGCTATTTAAATTATAGTAGAAAAAAATAATTAACCACCAGGACCTAAACTTGAGGGTTTAACTTTTAAAATTTTCCAAATACCAGAAGCAGAAGTAATAATATGGTCATTACACCTCAATTCACAAAATAAAAATACGAGAGTATTTGTTTTTTTTAGTATTTTTGTATATCCGGTTATTTCATCACCTACTTTAGATGCGCCAATAAATTTTAAATCTAATGAAATTGTAACGCAAGGTGAATTGCCACTAGCTCTATGAGCTGCAGTTCCTGCTCCCGCATCAATTAATGCCGACAAATAACCACCATGAGTAATACCTGCTGCATTTAAATGATTTTCATTAATTTTAGATTTAAATTCATATTC
>CABXRX010000035.1 GCA_902514745.1 uncultured Pelagibacteraceae bacterium
CTAAAGGATAATCCAAGTCGATTAAGCCATGATCAATTTTACTTGTTGCTATTTTATTCATGTAAGTTTCTGGTGCATTAAATAAATTTCCCTTTTCTCCTATAGCTAATACTGCAATTCCTCCTGGTAAATTATTTGCTACGAAATTTGTTCCCTCTACAGGGTCAACAGCAATATCAAATTCTGGTCCATTTTTTTTACCTAAAAATTCACCTGTATAAAGTAATGGAGCTTCATCTAAGGCCCCCTCACCTATTACAACTTTACCATTCATGTCTATCTTATTAAGTTCAAATCTCATTGAGTCTACTGCTGCTTGATCTGCTGCAATTTTATCTTTTTTACCAACTAAGTATGATGCAGCTAAAGCTGCTTTTGTTGAAACATTTTTAAATTGATCAATAAACTTTTTATCAATTGTCATTAAATTTTTTCATCAATAAATTCTTCTTGATTTATTTTTGACTCAAATTCTCTTAAACGTTTGTAAACACTTGCTAATTCGATTATTGTAGGCCAAGCTTTTAGTATATATTGCATTGATCCTTCAACTCTTCCAAAAGCTCTAATTATTTGCTGCATTACACCCAATGTAACAGCGCCCGCTACAATAGCTGGAGCTAAAAAGACATATGCAGAGAGAACATTCGCTTGAAGATAGGCTATTCTACCAACATTAAAATATAAATATCTTATATAACTTAGAAAATGAATTTCTCTAACTCCATTAAAAAGTTCTTCAATTGATTTCGGTCTGACGGTTCCATCGTCTTCTGCAACTACGAGTATCTTTCTATATGCTGCTTCTTTTTTTTGTAGATCGTATTCTACCCCAACAAGTCTTAAAATTAACCCTAATACAATTAAAAATATAGTACCTCCAATTGACCAGATCAATGCACCTACAATTAAACCATAATCCCAGTCTCCAAAAAAGAAAATTGGTATGCTAATACTTAAACCAAATAAAATTGGCATAAACTCGATTAAAATCATTAACGCTTCTATTAAACTTGTACCCAAGGTTTCCATTATTCTCGAAAATTTTATTGTATCCTCTTGAACTCTCTGAGAAGCTCCTTCAATTTTTCGAGCTCTATCATAAACACTATGATACCATTCAACCATTGAAGTTCTCCATCTAAACAAATAATGAGAAGTAAAAAAACTGACAATAACAGCTACACCTACATAGATAGCAGCTAAAGTAATAAATGATAATAAGCTAGCCCAATATTCTCCAATTGTAATAGCATTTGGTTCACCTAGAGCTTTTTGAATCATGTCATAGAAATCACCAAACCATTCATTTATTTTGACATCAATTTTAACTTGAACCCATAAAGAAGACAAAATAATAAATGAACCTAGCCAAGACCACATAATCCATTTTCTTAATTTAAAAAATCTAAACATCTATTATTTCAAAAAATTATCTGCATATGATTTTTTTACAGTTTTTCTTTTTTTGGGTTCAATTAATTCAAAATCAATTTTTTTTTTTAGTGCGTAATTAATAGCTGATTCTTTAGATGAAAACTCCAATTTTAATTCAGACATTGTGTCAGAGGAACTTTCCCATCCCATTAGAGGGTTTTTAGTTGGATCTTTAGTTATAAATTCTAAAATCCATTTATTATTTTTTGCATTACCAGACTGCATTGGATTTTTGTTTGGTATATAAATTATTGCTTTACTCATAAAGATGGTCGGAGTGGCAGGATTCGAACCTGCGACCCTCTGGTCCCAAACCAGATGCGCTACCAGGCTGCGCTACACTCCGATCCGAGTACTAATACAGTAGTTATTGATAATTTCAAAGTATAAAGAGATCAAAAATAAAAGAAATTTAATAAAAATCTGATATATAACAAAGTATGATTATTACATGTCCTAATTGTCAAAAAAAATTCCAAATTGACCCTGCCTTAGTTCCAGAAGAAGGACGAGAATTACAATGTGGGTCATGTCAAAATGTTTGGTTTTTCAAAGAAGAAAAGAAAAGCTTCTCACCTTTAACTTTAAATGATGATTTTGTTAATAAAGATGTTGATGTTAAGGAGGATTCGCCAGACAAAATTTTTGAAAAAAAATTTGAAAATAAAAAATCAGTAATTGATGATAAACCCGAAAATAATGAAAAGAAAACTAAAATAAATTCAGATAATAAAAAACCTAAGACCAAGAAAGAAAATTCTGGTGGTAAATTTTTTTCCTATTTAATAGTTTTAATAATCTCTTTTGTTGCTTTAATAATCTTGATTGATACGTTAAAAACCCCAATAATTAAGGTTTTTCCAGTTGTAGAAATTATTTTATTTAACTTATTTGAAACATTGAAAGATATAAAACTTTTTATTATAGACCTAACTTAAATTATCATGATTAATTATTTATCTAAACCTTTCAAATGGTTTTTTAAATTAGAAGCTGCTAGTGGTTTAGTTTTGTTATTTGCTGCTATTGTTGCTCTAATTATAAGCAACTCTGAATTGTCAGAGTTATATTTTTCAACTTTAAATAAATATTTATTTGTTGGTATAAATAATTTTGGATTGAAATTATCTGTTATTCACTGGATAAATGATGCTTTAATGGCAATATTCTTTTTTTTTGTTACTTTAGAAATTAAAAGAGAATTTTTACAAGGAGAACTTTCAAATATTAAACAAGCATTACTTCCAATTATAGCTGCTGTGGGTGGTATGTTGGTACCAGCATTATTTTATGTATATATAAATCTAGGTGACAGTGAGACTTTAAATGGTTGGGCAATACCTTCAGCAACAGATATAGCTTTTTCTTTAGGCGTGCTATCTTTGCTTGGTAAAAGAGTACCTTTATCCCTAAAAGTATTTTTAACAGCACTTGCGATCATCGATGATTTAGGAGCTATTGTAATTATAGCACTTTTTTACTCTGGAGACTTAAGTATTAAATACTTAAGTCTTATGTTGCTTGCTTTTATTGCTTTACTAGTAATTAACAAATTTAATGTAAAAAAATTCTTACCTTATTTAGTTATAGGACTGTTTCTTTGGGATTTTACTCACAACTCGGGGATTCACGCTACTATAGCCGGTGTTTTATTGGCAATGACAATACCTCATAGAAAAAAAGAAAAAGATTTCTCTTTATTAATTAAAATTGAACATGCAATAAGCCCTTATGTAGCTTTTGGTATTATGCCTTTATTTGCTTTTGCTAACGCTGGTGTCTCTTTAGAAGGATTATCTTTAAATTCATTATTAGACAAAGTTCCCTTAGGCATATTATTAGGACTTTTTGTTGGAAAACAATTAGGTGTTTTTGTATTTTCATATATCTCTATAAAATTGAAAGTAGCTCAAATGCCAAATAATTCTAATTGGTTCAATTTTTATGGTGTTGGAGTTTTAACAGGTATTGGTTTTACTATGAGTCTTTTTGTGGGCAACTTAGCTTTCGTAGAGAATATACAGTATATGGATGGTGTAAAAATTGGTGTATTAACAGGATCTTTGTTATCTACTTTATTTGGCTATTTTTTAATACTACTTACTCCAAATAAATAAGTTGAAAATGAATAAACTGAAACTAGTAGGAATAATTATAATTATGTTTTTTTTTAAAAATTCAGTAAGCGCAAATTATGAAAAAAATTTTTATGACTTTAAAATTGAAAGTATTTCTGGTGAGGTTATTGATTTTAAAGATTACAAAAATAAAGTAGTTTTGGTTGTTAATACAGCAAGTTATTGCGGATTTACTAAACAATATGACGAGTTACAAGAATTATGGGATTTATATAAAACAAAAGGATTAATTGTGCTTGGGATTCCATCAAATTCATTTAATCAAGAGAAGAAAAATAATGCTGATGTTAAAGAGTTTTGTGAAGTAAATTTTAATATAAACTTTCCTTTAACAGCTATAACAGAGGTAAAAGGATCAAATGCTCATCAGTTATTTAAATGGGCAAAAGATAATCATGGAAAATCTGCTGTTCCAAAGTGGAATTTTCATAAAATTTTAATTAATAAAAAAGGAAAAGTGGAAGAAACATTTGCTTCTTTTACCGGTCCTATGTCCAATAAAATAATAAATAAAATAGAAAAACTTTTATAATTTTAATATTAATCCATCATGAGCAGGAATAACGTTTTTAGGTAAAAGTTTTTTTAATATTCTATAATCAAGAACAGGTGATAGATTTGTCAAAATAGCTTTTTTTGGATTAAACTTTTTTATAAGTGTTAAAGATGTCTCTAAATTTAAATGTGAGGGATGATAATTGTACCAAAGACAGTCAATTACTAAATAATTAAGATTTTTAAAATCTTTAAAGTCTTTTTTGTATATTTTGCTAACATCACTTATATAGGCTAACTTTTTGTCAATAATAAAACAATTGGACTTAACTTTTCCATGTTCAACAATTACCGATTTAATCTTAATTTTTTTATTATTATTTTTTGTAATTATATTTTTTTGTAATTTTTTTAATTTTAAAGTAGCTGGGTATTCTTTTGAATAACTTTTAAAAATATACGAGAAGGAATGTCTTAGATATTTAGATGTATGAACGTCAGCATAAACGTTAATTTGTTGCTTACCACTTATATAAAAAGATCTTAAATCATTTATGCCATGTGTTTGGTCGCCATGCATATGTGAATAAAGAACTTTATCAATTTTTTTAATTTTATGTCTCAAAAGTTGTTGACGTAAATCAGGAGAAGTATCAATTAATATATTTTCTTCAGTTGTTTTTATTAATGCAGAACATCTTGTCCTATAATTTTTTTTATTTTTTGGATCACAATTACCAAAAAATCCATCTGGCCTTGGTACACCCATTGAACTACCGCATCCTAGTATAATAAATTTCATATATATTTTAGTTAAAAAAAAGTCTGTGGAAATTATTTGTAGTATTTTTAACTAGTTCTGATTTAGATATATTTTTAATTTCGGCAAGTTTTGCTGCCGTAAAATCAATAAAAGAAGGTTCGTTTTTTTAACCAAAATATCTACAAAAAAAAAAGTTAGTGAGGTTGCGCATAGAAATGTATGTTCTTTATTAATAATTTTTTTTTTTGGATTTATAACAGCATCAGATTTTGGGTAAGGCCTATTAATTTCATGATGATCTATTATTATTGATTTGATATGTTGTTGATTTAAGTATTCAATTGCCTCATAAGAGGTTGATCCACAATCAACCATTATTATTAATTTGGGTTTCTTTATAATTAATTTTTTAAAAAGGTCTTTGGAGGCTCCATAACCATCAATAATTCTATCTGGTATATAAAAAAAATGTTGTTGGTTTATATGATTAAAAAATCTTACAAGTAATGATGTTGCACAAGAACCATCAACATCATAATCTCCTAAAATGCATATATTTTCATTTTTTTTTATTGAATTTAAAAGAATTAAAGATGCTTTTTGGTAATCAATATCATCTTTAAATAAA
>CABXRX010000036.1 GCA_902514745.1 uncultured Pelagibacteraceae bacterium
GTCCGCCACCAACACCAGCTTCAAACTCAGTTTGTCCAACGTGAGCAGAAATACCTAGTGATGCAAAGTCATCAGAACCAGAGTTCATTGAAATTACTGGAATTCCAGCAGCGATAGCAGCTTTAACTGATTTACCTAAAGCAGCAGCATCTGGAAGAGTAATCACAATACCTTTTGGTTTTTGTGAAACTGCGTTGTCAATTAATTTTGCCATTTCAACCATGTCGAAAGTAGCTGGTGCAGTATATTTGCAAGATATTCCCATATCTGAACAACCTTTGTCTACACCATTCTTAGCAACAGACCAAAACGGGTCATTAGCTTGTCCGTGAGATACAACAATCACGTCTACTGCAAAAGCAGACACTGAAAGCATAACCCAAGCAGCAAAAGCTAAAATAGATTTGTATAATGTTTTCATTATTTTCCCTCTTGTTAATAAAAGTTAACTTTTTAAGTGGGGAAGTTAACATATTAAAAAGATGATTGTAAAGCGGACAGAAATGCAAATTAATTAAAAAAATTAAACTTTTAATAGAGTCATTTTTTTTTTAAGTAAAAAAATTTTTTTTTAGATTTTTATAGCTTTTAAACTAAAATATTAAAAATCAACTTGATATAGATTCAACTTCAAATTGTAATTAAAATTTAATCTTTATTTGTTTTTTTTGTTTCAAAGAATCTAATGCGGCATTAGCCATTATTAAAGCTTTTCGACCATCTTCAAAACTTGATATAGGTTGCTTTCTTTTTGTTGCATAGGCAGCCAACTCATCAAGTTGCAATTTGTATGCATCTAAATATCTATCAATAAAAAAATTTAGAAAAGGTTTTTTTTGAAAAGTGTTATTTTTAGTAAAAGTTTGAGTTTCATTTTTGTTTTTATTTCCAGAGATTAACATTCCTTTAGCCCCAAATAATTCAACTCTCTGGTCATACCCAAAACTACAATGTCTTGAGTTAGTAATTATACATTGGACACCTTTTTTTGATTTTAAAATACAAGAAGCCAATTCATAATCTTTAATTTTATTAAATCTTTTATCAGAAATGTTGCTTCCAATTGAATAAATTGATTCTACCTCATCATTGTGTAAATAAAATCTTATTAAATCAAAATCATGAATCATCATATCTTTAAAAATTCCACCAGATACTTTTAAATAATTAATAGGTGGTGGAGCTGGATCTCGGCTAGTGATAATTATTTTTTCAAGTTTTCCAATATCTCCTTTTTTTAAATCTTTTTTAATAGAACTATGACCCGGATCATATCTTCTATTAAATCCAAGTTGAATTTTTGGATTAAATTTCTTAATTCTTTTTTTACATGAGTTCACTTTTTTTATATCAAGATCCAATGGTTTTTCACAAAAAACTATTTTTTTATATTTAGTTGCTTCATTAATTAAATTTATATGAGTAGGGGTGCTTGAAGCAATAAAAACGATATCGACATTTTTATCCTGAAAAGCTGTCCTTGGATTATCTATAGGAAGAGCATCAAATTTATTTGAGATTTTTTTTGATAAATTTTTATCTATATCAAAAGTATATTTTAAATTAAATTTTTTATGAGCATGCAAATTTTCACCATGCATTTGTCCAATTCTACCTAAACCAAATAGTGCTACATTTATCATAATTTAACCCATCTTTTTCTTTTAGAAGAAACTGTACATGCTTCAATAAATTTAGCAGTTTCAAGTCCTTCATCTTCATTAGGGTATACATATTTATATCCTGATTTATTTTTAAGTGATTTTGCGAACTCTCTATATATATTAGCAAAAGCATCCAAATATCCCTCTGGATGACCATATTTTATCCGTGAAAAATTTTTTGAAAATTTTGCTTCATGAAATCCTCTTTCTAGTAATCTTGAGGCTTTTTTTGCAGGATTTAATTTCAAATAACCTGGATCATTCTGTACCCATTCAAGACTTCCTTTTTCTCCAAATAACCTAATTCTTAATCCGTAGACTCCACCTTTGGCACTTACACTAGTCCATAAAATTCCTTTAGCATCATTGTTAAAGTTAATCATTACTTGAGCATTATCATCCATTTTAACTTTCTTTGACACCTGTTTTATATCTGCAAAAATTGATTTTGCTTTTAATCCTGAAATATAAATTGCTAGGTGATAAGCATGGCTTCCAATTTCATTTAAAACTGAAGAAGTGCCAACAATATTTTTTTGTAATTTCCAAGAAAGAATTTTTTTTGAATTATTTTTAGTTATTCTATTTCCATCTGCCCAATCTTGAACATACTCAACATTAATAAAGTTAATTTTTCCAATTTTACCCTTTAAAACTAAATCTTTTGCTTCTCTAACCATTGGATATGCAGAATAATTATGAGTTAAAGTATATTTAATTTTTTTATTTGATTTAATCTTTTTAAATAAGCTTTTTGCTTGTTTTAAATTTCCAGCAAACGGTTTGTCAGAAATAATATTTATATTTTTATTAATAAAAGTTTCTGCAATAATTTGATGACTTCCAGGAGGTGTCATGATTGCAACAACATTGATACCATCTGTTCTTTTTGCCTCTATATTAGCCATTTTTTTATAATCTGAATAACACCTATCTTTATTAATTCCTAAGCTTTGACCAAATTTAGATGAAGTTTTTGGGTTTCTAGAAAAAACACCTGATACAATTTCATACTGATCATCAAATCTTGCTGCAATTCTATGCACATGACCAATCCACGAGCCAGATCCACCACCAACTATTCCAAGTTTAATCTTTTTACCTTTAATTTTGGTCATAATTTTATAATTTAGCTTAACAAAATTTTATAAATTATGACAGTTAAATTAGGAATTGCACCAATAGCTTGGAGTAACGACGACATGCCTGAGTTAGGTGGTGACACAACACTTGAACAATGTTTATCTGAAGCTAGTGAAGCTGGTTTTATAGGAATTGAGTCTGGAGGCAAATTTCCTAAACATTCAAAAGATCTTTTGCCTATATTAGAAAAATATAATCTAAATTTATGCTCTGGATGGTATGGAGCTAATTTACGAAAAAATTCTGTTAAAGAAGAAATAGACTTAATTCAAGATCAACTTAATCTTTTTAAAGATTGCAATTCACCTTGCATGGTATTTGCTGAGGTAAGTGATTCAATTCAGGGAGATCCAAACAAAAGATTATCAGAGAGACCACAAATGGATTTAGAAGAAAGTAAATCTTTTTACAAAAAAATATCTGAAATAGCTAAATATTTAGAGGATGAAAGAATGCCTCTAGCTTATCACCATCATATGGGAACAGTTATTGAAACTCATGAGGATACCATCAGACTATTAGAGAATACTGACGATAGTGTTAAACTAACTTTGGATACTGGGCATATGTTGTTTGCTCGAGGAAATTCAAAGAAAATCTTAGAAGATTTTAGTAGTCGTATAATTCATATTCACTGTAAAGATATAAGAAAAAATGTTTTAGATAATTCTTTAAAAAACGATTTAAGTTTTAGAGGTGCTTTTTTAGATGGTGCTTTTACTGTTCCTGGAGACGGCTGCATTGATTACAAACCTTTATTTGATATTTTGAAGACAAAAGATTATTCTGGTTGGTTGGTGGTCGAGGCAGAACAAGATCCTGCAAAAGCAAACCCTTTTGAATATGCAAAAATTGGTTACAAATATCTAACAGAAACCTTAAAAAGTAGTAATATAGAAATTTTTAAAAATTGATTACCTGTAAATTGAAGTCAATTCATTATTTCCTGCTGCAACACATGGAGATTTAAAACAAGTTCCAACAATCCATTCAGAGCCCGGGTCTGGTAAAAAGTTTGAAGACATTACAAAAATAACACCCATTTCAACAGATTGACCAGCTTTACCTTCAGCTTTAATCCTAGGATCTGGATCAGTCTTCACAGTTGTGTCATCAGAAAAAGGATTTTCGATATTTAAATTATTATTAATATAATTAACTACCTTTTCAGCTATCCATTCTGCATTACAAGGATCTCCCCAAACTGTAGATTTTCCTTCATCGTTATTTCCACAATTGTTAATTTCATCATTAATTAAGTTAACAACTTTATTATGATTATCTTTAACAAGATTTGCTTTAGCTTCTACAGCTGGCCTAGTGCTTGCAGTCCAAATTAACATTGCAACAACAAAAATTGCTGAAACAGATACTAAAACTTCTAAAAAACCGAAATTTTTTAAGCTAATTTTCATTTTATAATTTTACAATTTTTGATTTTTCTAACTTTTCATCAAAAAAATCAATAATATTTTGTA
>CABXRX010000037.1 GCA_902514745.1 uncultured Pelagibacteraceae bacterium
CAATTTTTGTATTTTCAGGAAAAATGAAATTTGGATCACTGGGCGAATATGTTATAATCGCCAAGAGTAGAGCCGCACCAGTTAGAGAAATAATAATACCAAATATCTCTGCCAATCTTTTAATAGCGAAATTAAACAATAAATTAGCTGTATTTTTAATATTCATATAAATGAATCAATTTAATCACTTTGTATCATCTTAATTTTATTGTTAAAATTAAAAATAATATGACAATTTGTATACTTGGTAATAACTTAACTGCTTTAACTTTAGCAAAGGCTCTCACTAATTGCGAAATAGATGTTAATGTACTTCACAATAAAAAAAAAAGTAAAATAAGTGAGACAAGAACAATTGGAATTACCAAAAATAATATAGATTTTTTTAACAGCAATATAATAAATATTAAAAAAATTATTTGGAAGTTAAAGAGAATAGAAATTTTCTCAGATAATCTTAGTAGAGAAAAACTTATAAATTTTGACACCGATAAAGATCAACTTTTTTCAATTATCAGAAATTACAAATTATTTAATCTTTTAAAAAAAGATTTATCTAAAAATAAATATTTTAAATCAATATATATTGATAATAAAAATTTATCTTTTTTAGATAAATATGAGCTTATAATAAATTGTGATACTTATAATATTATTACAAAACGATATTTTAGCAAAAAAATCATTAAGAAATATAACAGTTATGCTCATACTACTGTAATTTCACACGATCAAATCTTAAATAATACAGCTTTTCAAATTTTTACCAAAAAAGGACCATTAGCTTTTTTACCAATTTCAAACGAAGAAACTTCTGTTGTATATTCAGTTCACAATTCAAATAATAAAAAAGATGAAAACATTGAAAAATTGATTAAAGATAAAAATTTTAAATACACAATAAGAAGTATGAAAAAAATTAATAGTTTTGAGTTAAAATCATTACACTTAAGATCTTATTACCATAATAATATATTAGCATTTGGAGATTTGTTACATAAGGTTCACCCATTAGCGGGACAAGGTTTTAATATGACAATTAGAGATATTAAAACTCTTTTAGAAATTATTAAAACAAGATTAGATTTTGGTTTGCCATTAGATAGTTCTGTAAATTCAGAATTTCAAAAAAAATTGAAGCATAAAAATTTTATTTTCTCAAACGGAATTGATTTAATACATGAATTTTTTAATATTGAGAGAAAAATGAATACTAGTCTTTTAAGCAAGTCTGTTAAACAAATCAGTAACTATCCATTTATTAATAAAATGTTTACCAAAATAGCTGATAGAGGTGTTTTATTTTAAATTACTGTACGGTTGTATTATCAAAAATATCATAAGAATAAGTGCTTAAAATTTCTGATATTTTATTTTTTCTTGTATTAAGATTTTTTGCTTCTAGTAAAATTTGTTTTTCTTCTAAAGAAAATGGAGAAGCCATCGCTAAAGCATTAATTGTTTCATCTAAACTTTGCTTCTCAAGCTCTTTCCAATTTATAATAAAACCTTTTTTTTCAAATAAAGATTTGAAATCTTTAAAAATTAATTCAAGGTCTGAAAATTTAAGTTCTTCTTTTTCACTCTCAAGATCATGGTAAAAATTTTCATAATCCACCTCAAATTCTCTATATTTATTACTTGAGTTTAATTCTTTTAAAATTTGAAACCTGATAAGACCTTTAATTTCGATTAAGTATCTTCCATCAGCTGTTTCTTTAAAATTTGTAATTTTTCCAAGACAACCAATATTGTGTAAAATGGGTAGTTTTTCACTATAATTTGAACTCTTAGGCTGTATCATCCCTACCAACTTATTTGTCTTCATACTATCATGAATCATATCTATATATCTGGGTTCAAAAATGTTTAAAGGCACAGTTGTTTTGGGAAATATAATAAAGTTGCTTAATGGAAAAATTGATATTTTTTTTGGTAAATTTATTTTTTGCATTTTTAATTATAAAACAAAATTTAAAAAAATTTTATATAAATTAAAAAAATTATCAATTTAATTAATTACATTATATTTTTTAATCATATATACTTAAATAAATGATATTTTGGATTGCGTCATACCCGAAAAGTGGAAATACTTGGCTCAGAGCATTGATTAGTTCGTATTACTATTCTAGAGATGGTATTTTTAATCAAGATTTACTTAAAAAAATTGATCAATTTCCAACTAAAAAATATTTTAAGGGATTTGATTATGATAAAAAAGTTGCTACCGATACTTGTAAATTTTGGATTAAAGCCCAAGAAAAAATTAATGCAAATATAAAGGGATTAAAATTTTTCAAAACTCACAACGTCTTTGGTAAATTAAATAATTATGATTTTACTGACAGACAAAATTCGATTGGGTGTATTTATGTTGTTAGAGATCCAAGAAATGTATTTACATCACTAAAAAACCATTATCAATTAAACAATGACCAAGCAATAAAATGGATGACAAATGATAAGAATTATATTTATTACATTCAAAAATTTGAAGAAAATGGGTTTAGTGATTTTCAATTTATAAGTTCATGGAATATTCATTATCAGTCATGGAAAGTACAAAAAAAAATACCAATAAAATTTATTAAATATGAAGACTTACAAAATCAAACTTATTACGTTTTTAAGGAAGTCATTAAGTTTATAAATGAAGTTACAAATAATAAGGAGAAGTTAAACAAAGAAAAGATTAAAATTGTTCTTAAGACAACATCTTTTGAAAAACTTAAAAAAAGTGAAATTGATCATGGTTTTTCTGAAGCAGTTGACTCTAAAGAAGATAAAAATAAAAAAATTCCCTTTTTTAATCTTGGTCCAAAAAATGATTGGAGGCAAATTATTAGCGATGATTTAAAAGTTAAACTAGAAAGTATTTTTGAAAAAGATTTAAAAGAACTATCTTATAAATAAATATAAAATCTTAGTTAAGTTTTTCGCACATTGACAAATTTATAGGGTCTAACTAGTGTTTTAAATAAAATGATTAAAAGGATGAGCACAAAGTGGGACATCGTTGTTCTTAAATTTACTCAATTTTCTTATTGCTTGCATTTATAAAAACCGCTAACTATAATGTTTTTAAACAAGCGGGCATAGCTCAGTGGTAGAGCGTCTCGTTGCCAACGAGAAGGTCGAGGGTTCGACCCCCTTTGCCCGCTCCAAATTTGTGTATGAATGATCTTTTGAATAAAAAATGTGTTCCTTGTGAAGGTGGTGTTTTACCTTTTGATATAACTGAAATTCATAAATATCAAAAAAAAGTTGATGGTTGGGACATCTCTAATAATGAAAAAAAAATTTTCTTTTTAAGTAAAAAATTTAAGTTTAAGAATTTTCTAGATAGTCAAAACTTTATTAATAAAGTTGGAGAAATTTCAGAAAATGAAGGACATCACCCTGATATATCATTTGGCTGGGGTTATGCAGAAATAAAAATTACAACACACGCTATAGATGGTTTATCTGAAAATGACTTTATCTTAGCAGCAAAAATAGATCAAATAATCAATGTCTAAAATGTCTTGTTTTAGAAAAAATTAAAATTGTATCAGTTTCGTTTGCAAAATTAATAATTTCTTTGTCTCTAATAGACCCGTAGGGTTGTATTACTGCAGAAACACCAGATTGAACTAATTTTTGTATTCCATCAACGAACGGAAAAAAAGCATCAGATGCAGCTACTACATCATCATTTGTGCTCATAAATTTTTTCATTTTATCTATTGCAATCTGGCAGCTATCCAAACGACTTGGCTGTCCAGATCCGATTCCCACTGTTGTTTTATTAGATGCAAGTACTATTGCATTAGATTTTACGTATCGACAAATATTGAATGCAAAAACCAAATTTTTCATTTGTGTTGGATTTGGTTTTTTTTTGGAAACCACTTTAAAATCTTTATTACTAAATTTCCTTAAATCTTCTGTTTGAATTAATAATTCTTCGTTTGAAGATACGAATCTTAATATCTCTTTGAAAGAATAGTTGGAAGCATCTATTAATCTTAAATTTTGTTTTTTTTTTAATAATGTTAGTGCGTCTTTATCAAAGCCATTCGCAATAATGACTTCAAGAAATAATTTATTAAATTCTGATACTAGATTTTTAGTAATTTTAAAATTACATGATACTACTCCTCCAAATGCACTAATTGGATCACATGCTAGTGCCAGTTTATAACTCTTTAAATGATCGGTATTTATTGAAACCCCACATGGACTAGCATGTTTAACTATGACAGTTCCTGTATTTTTGGGTAGTGATTTTGAAATTGTTAA
>CABXRX010000038.1 GCA_902514745.1 uncultured Pelagibacteraceae bacterium
TGGGTGCTGGCGTAAACATGTTTTTATATTTATCAATAAATGCGGTAACTTTGTTGGCGCCTATTACAATTGGAGCTCAGCTTTCAATACCCTTTGCAATTTTAATAAGTTCTTTATTTCTTAAGGAAAGTATCAGTAATAAAAAATGGTTTTTTATTTTTTCATCTTTTGTAGGAATATTATTGATAGCTTTTGATCCAAATATTTTAGATGAAATCATTGGTACTTTTTTAGTTTTTGGAATGGCTTTTTTCTATGGATTATCTCAAGTTTTTTCCAGATACATAAAAGATTTAGATGTAAAATTTACTAATTCTTTCATGGGTCTAGTAGGTTTTCTTATTTTGATTATTTTTTCTCAATTATTCGAAGGAAATATAATTGAACAAACAAAAAAAGTTGAAACTGCTGGTTGGCTTGCAGTTATGTACGCAGGCATGATTATTTCAATTTTGGGTCATATGATGATGTTTTATCTTTATAAATTTTATCCTGTTGGAATGGTAATGCCTTTTTACTCTTTATTTCCTGTATTTGGATTAATCTTATCTTTTTTTATATTCAAAGAAGTTCCATCAATAATAACAATATTTGGGGGAATAATTGTTATAAGTTCAATATATTTGCTTCAAAAAACGAGATAATTTAGTCATTGAATTGTTTTAATAATCATCATTTAATTGTGTTTTTATAAATTGTTAACAATAAAAGAGGAAGATAATGAAAAAACTATTTATCGCTGCATTTATACTTGTTTCAACTTTTACAACAAGTTCATTTGCAGAAATCAAAATGGGAATTATTCTAGGATTTACAGGTCCTATTGAATCTCTAACACCAGCAATGAGAGACTCGGCTAAACTTGCTTTCGCAGAAGCTTCAAGCTCAGGTTCTTTATTGGGTGGTGAAACAATAACAGTTATTGAAGGTGACTCAACTTGTGTGGACTCAGCAGCAGCAACAGCAGCAGCTGAAGGAATTATTTCACAAGGTGTAGCTGCAATTATGGGAGCTGACTGTTCAGGTGTAACTGGTGCTATCGCATCAAATGTTGCTGTACCAAATGGTGTAGTAATGATTTCGCCATCAGCAACTTCTCCAGGATTAACAACTCTAGATGACAATGGATATTTCTTTAGAACAGCTCCATCAGATGCTAGAGGTGGTCAAATCTTAGCTGATATTACTAAAGACAGAAAGGTTAAAAGTGTAGCTATAACTTATACTAACAATGACTATGGAAAAGGTTTAGCTGATGTTTATAAAGCAGCAGTTGAAAGTCATGGCATTAAAGTAACTACTGTAACTGCTCATGAAGATGGTAAAGCAGATTACTCATCTGAAGTTGCAACTCTTGCTTCAGCAGGTGGTGATGCAGTAGCAGTAATTGGTTACCTTGACCAAGGTGGAAAAGGAATTATCCAAGCTTCTTTAGACTCTGGTGCATTTGATAAATTTATTTTATCAGATGGTATGATCGGTCAATCTCTAGTTGATGCATTTGGAAAAGATTTAAGTAAATCTTTTGGTTCAATGCCTGGTTCAACTGGAAAAGGTGCTGGTGTATTTGCTGATGTAGCAAAAGCTGGTGGTATTGACTCTTCTGGACCATACACAGGTGAGTCTTACGATGCTGCAGCTTTAATTGTTTTAGCAATGCAAGCAGGAAACTCTGCTGACAGAGCATCAATTGCAAAAAATGTAATGGGTGTAGCTAACGCTCCTGGAACTAAAATTTATCCAGGTGAGCTTAAAAAAGGATTAGATTTACTAGCTAAAGGTAAAAAGATAAATTACGAAGGTGCAACTGGAGTAACTTTTACTGATGTTGGTGAAGCTGAAGGTTCTTTCTTAGAGCAAGAAATAAAAGGCGGAAAATTTAAAACTAAAAAACAAAGATAATAAATATCTAATTAAAAACCCCAGTAATGAAAATTACTGGGGTTTTTTTGTATCTAAATACTGCTTAAAATTCTCAAAATTCCAATTATTGAAATAATAATTAAAAAATAAAAAACAACTTTTCTATAAAGCTGTTCCTTGCTCTTAATAAAGAACTTATTTCCTATAAATACTCCTAATGGCAAAATCATTATCAGAGGCAGAGATCTGTAGATAGTGATCATATCAATAATTCCACCAAAAAAACTTAAAATAAAAGCGTAGACGTCTGTTAAAAAAAATAATGCTGCTAATGAACCTCTAATAACAGCTGGCTGAATGTTTGTTACCAGTAAAAATAATGCAACTGGCATGCCTCCTAATGTTGTCAAACCATTTAAAGTTCCAGATATTATCCCTGTGAAAATTTTTGATTGATCGTTATTTATATTTTTATTTGAATAACCTTTCATCAAAAGTAGTGAAAAAAAAATAATTATCACACATACATATAAATGTGTGGTTTCAGGTGAAAGATATTTTAACAAATATAATCCAACTGGGGATCCAATAGCAATTCCTATTAATAGCTTAAATACAAAGCTCCAATCTATTTTATTCCATATGTATGGAATCATAAAAATACTAATGAAAACTTCTAGTATCAAAATGATTGGAACAATTTCTATAGCTGGAAGTATAAAACTAAAACCTGAAATACATGTAGCTGAAAATCCAAAACCATTAAATCCTCTTATTATTGAAGCAACAAAAACAGTAAATATTATAAAATAAATTTCTATTAAGCTGAGTTGAAAATAAGATAAAAAGTCCATGTTACTTTTTTTCTTTTAAATCAGCTCTTAAAGTTGAGATTACAATAATAATTAAAAAAATTATGCAGAATAAATTCATTATTTTCCAACTTGTTAAAGTTAAAAAAATTCCAGCAGATAAACTTGCAGTTGCTTGAATAGAATAAACAATTAAATCATTGAAACCCTGGGCTTTAAATTTTTCGTTTTCTCTATAAGATAATACAAGCAAGCTAGTTCCTGAAATAAATAAAAATTCCAACCAAATCCTAAAAAAACTAGTGCAATTAAATAATTGATAAAATTTTGTTCAAATAGACTGGCTAAAATTGTTATTGAAAATAAAAATACCCCAGCATGCATTATCTTACTATGCCCAAATTTTTTTTATTAAATCACCTGTAATTAAAGAAGGTAAAAACATTGCAGCTATATGAAATTGTATAACAAGACCTGTTTTTGTTAAACTTAACTTCTCCATTACGTGCATACTTATAGGTGTTGCTGTCATTAAAAAAGACATTACCGCATAAGCAAATGCAGACGCTATTAAAGCTTGCAAGAATCTTGGTTGTGAAATTAATTCAAAATAACTTCGTGTACTTTTTTTAACAAGTTTATTTGGTTTATGATTGTCTTTATAAAAAAATAAAAAAATTGTTGACGATAGTGTTAAAGCAGCAAGCACAATGTAGGAGCCGGCGTACAAATGGTCTGAAATAATTTCCTTTGAGTAATTTGCTAGATTTGGTCCAATAAAAGCAGATCCAATACCTGCTAATAATATTATCGAAATAGCTTTTGGTGCCATATCTTTTGAGACAGTTTCAACTGCTGCAAAACGATATTGATGACTGAAGGCAACTCCTGCACCAATTAAAAAACACGCAAAATTAAATAAAATAAAATTTTCTATAATTATTGAATACGCAGCTAACAAAGATGATAGAGAGCTACCGACTGATGCAAAGATAAAACCTGCTCTTCGTCCAATAACGCTCATTACCTTTGCGGCAAAAATTGCAAAAATTGCAATTCCTACTATTGATAATGCCATAGGAAGAGTTGCTAAAGATTTTATAGGACTAAAATTTGAGCCAATAATTCCACTTAAAAAGACTGTTACAGGTGCGGCTGTGAACGCAAAAATCTGACTTAATATTAATAGCCAAAGATTTCTATTCATTAAAACATATACTTGTCTGCCATATACATGGCCCAAGCAATTGCAGCACCTAATATAATATATTTCATAAGAATTATTTTATTTCTATTTTTTCTGGAAGTATACCCTTAGGTCTGAATCTCATAATCAGCAATAATCCTAATCCCATCATTAAAAATCTAAAGTATGGCACACTCTCTATTAAGTGAGCTTTTAACG
>CABXRX010000039.1 GCA_902514745.1 uncultured Pelagibacteraceae bacterium
ATATTTTTCTTTCTCTTTATCAAAATATATTATTTTAATAATTCTTAAGTAATAAAACGCTGCTACTACAGTTGATAACAAGCCTACTATTGCTAAAAAATACATTGATTGCTCTAAAACAGCCGTAAAAATGTAAAATTTTGCAAAAAAACCTGCTAGTGGAGGTATCCCCGCTAAAGAAAATAAAATTGCAAGCAAACATAATGATAATAATGGATGATTTTTTGACAAACCTGAAAGATCATCAATATTCTCGTAGTACTGATTTTTTCTTTTAAGCATTAGCAGGCAAGAAAATAAAGCCAAGTTCATTACAACATAAATGGATATATAAATTATTGAACTTTGAATCCCTTCATTTGTTGCTGTAGCAAGTCCAGCCAATGTATAACCGATATGTCCAATTGAACTATAAGCTATAAGTCTTTTAATGTTTGTTTGTCCTATAGCTGCTATAGCGCCAAACAACATTGAAGCAATTGATAAAAACACAACTATCATCTGCCATTGATCTGATAAATTAGAAAAAGGAACATATAAAAACCTTATAAATACTGTCAATGCTGCAATCTTAGGCACAATTGTAAAAAATAACGTTACAGTTGTTGGTGATCCCTCGTATACATCGGGAGCCCACATATGAAATGGAACGGCTGAAATTTTAAATGCTAAACCAACTAAAATAAAGACAATCCCAAATGTCAAAACATACTCATTTGAATTAAGTTGATTTGAAATTACATCAAAATTAGTTGAACCAGAAAAACCGTACACTAAAGAGCATCCATATAACAATAACCCTGAAGATAATGCGCTTAAAACAAAATATTTTAGTCCAGCCTCAGAGGATTTCAATTGATCTCGATTGTAGGTGGCTAAAACATACAGTGCTAAAGATTGTAATTCCAAGCCCATATAAAAAACAATTAAGTCATTAGAGCTAATCATTACCATCATTCCTAAAATCGAACTTAAAATAAGAATAGGATATTCTATGTTGAATAATTTAAATGCTTTTAAATAAGTTGATGAAATAACTAAAACCAAAAAACCACCAATTAAGGTGATTATTTTCATGTAAGAAGACATATGATCAATAACTACACTTTGATTGAACAAAGTTGCTCGACTTACTGAAAATGTTTCATTGATTGTAATTATTGCTGTAATTAAAATAACAAATAAAGATAAATTAAATGTAAGTTTTGAGCTTTCTTTTTTAAAAACTCCAAGAACAAGTAAAAACATAATTGAAATTGAAATAAATATTTCAGGTAATATTAAGTTTAAATTTTCCATATTATTTACTTGCTAAATTCATTGTATATTTATTTATTAAGTCAGTTACTGAAACTTCGATCGTATTAATCAATGGATCTGGATAAAATCCAAAAAATAAAATTGGGGCAGCCAAACAACTTAAAATAAAATATTCGGATCTATTTAAATCTAAAATTTTTTTAAGATCCTCATTTAATAGTTTTCCAAATACTACCCTTTTGTATAGCCATAACATATATGCAGCACCCAAAATTACCCCTAGACTGGCTATAACAGCTACTAAAAAATTATCTTTGAAAGCTCCCATTAATATTAAAAACTCCCCAATAAAACCACTAGTACCAGGTAGACCAAGAGATGCTAAAGCAAATAACATAAACAATATTGAATATTTTGGAATTACGGAAACTAAACCGCCATAGGTGCTTATCAACCTAGAATGCATTCTGTCATATATGACTCCAACAGTTAAAAATAAAGCTGCAGAAACTAATCCGTGGCTAATCATTTGAATTATGCTTCCCTCTATACCCTGTTGTTGAAGAGTAAATATTCCCAAGGTTACGAAACCCATGTGTGCGACTGATGAATAAGCAATTAGCTTTTTCATGTCTTCCTGCATTAAAGCTATCAAGGAAGTAAATATGATTGCTATTACACTTAAAGTATAAATTAATGGTGTAAATACCTCAGATGCGACAGGGAAAAGACCCAAAGAAAATCTTATAAAACCATATCCGGCCATTTTTAACAAAATGGCTGCCAGCAAAACAGATCCGGCAGTTGGAGCCTCAACGTGTGCATCAGGTAACCAAGTATGAACAGGCCACATAGGTGTTTTAACGGCAAAAGAACTAAAAAATGCTAACCATAAAAGGTTTTGATATTTAACGTCGATACCAATTTCATAGAGTTGAACCACATCAGTTGTTCCTGTAATCCAATAAATTGAAATAATAGCAACTAACATTAATACAGAGCCAAGTAATGTATATAAAAAGAATTTAAATGCTGAATAAACTCTTCTAGCGCCTCCCCAAATTCCAATAATTAAAAACATTGGGATTAATCCTGCTTCAAAAAACAAGTAAAATACAACAAGATCAAGGGCACAAAAAACACCAATCATAAAACTTTCCATGATTAGAATTGCAATCAAAAAATCTCTTAATCTTTTTTTAACTGAATTGTTTACAGATATAATGCACAGTGGCGTAATAAAAGTTGTTAGTATGATAAATAAAATTGAAATTCCATCTACTCCAACTTTATAATTAATAAATCCTTCTATCCATTTTCTATCTTCTATAAATTGAAAACTAGATGTAAATTGATCAAAAGTAACCCATAAATAAATAGAAATTAAAAAATTAACAATCGATGTAAATAAAGCCACATATTTAACTGTTAAATTATTTCCATCTTTATCTTTAGTAAAAAATAAAAACAAAGCTCCGACTGTTGGTAATAATATTAATGACGAAAGAATTGGAAAGTTCATTATTTAACTATTAAAAATGTTAATAGAGCTGAGAAACCGAGCAACATAACAAATGCATATTGATAGATAAAACCACTCTGAAATTTAGAAGCTTTTAATGAACATTTTTTTATAAAGGAAGAAATTCCATCTGGACCAAACCCATCAATTATAGTTCCGTCACAAAATTTCCATAAAAATAAACCTAATTTTTTTGAGGACTTAATAAATAATATTTCATACAATTCATCGAAGTACCATTTGTTCACTAAAAAATTATGTAATGGTTTGTTAATCGACACGATTGCATCAGGTAATTCTTTGTTCTTAACAAATAAGTAGTAAGCAATTGGAATTGATAATAAAACCAAACAAGGCGTTAAAAGTAAAAACCATATTGGTGGATGTTCTGTACTCAAAGGTTCTAAAAACTTAATTGACGCTGCCCAGAAAAAATTATCTCCTCCATGACCAATAAATAGTCCTTTAAATAAAAATCCTGCAAATATTGCTCCTATTGAAAGAATAAATAAAGGTACGAGCATGACCAATGGAG
>CABXRX010000040.1 GCA_902514745.1 uncultured Pelagibacteraceae bacterium
CTTTAGGTCCAACATTTTCAACTCTTCTAAAATTAAAATTATTTCCAAATGATTTATCAAGGTTAACTTTAATTTTTTCAATTGCATCTTTTTTGTTGTCTTTATTTTCAAACTTGATCAAATAATCTGTATCATTTCCAAACTTTTTTACCGATACATCTCCAAGATTCATTTGACTAAATTTATCTCTTAAGGTGCTAACATTTATTTTGCTGTCTGAGGACCTCAGCTCAATTAATGTCCCTCCTTTAAAATCAATTCCAAAATTAAGTCCTTTAAAAGTAAGCAAGGCTAATGAGCAAATAATTAATATAGCTGATATAAAATTAAAGTGATTATAATATTTGTTAAAAGCTATCATTAAATTAAATTTTCTCTATTTCTATTTTTGGATACATAAAGACTAGTAAAAAGCCTCGCTATAAAATAAACAGAAAATAATGTTGTAAAAATTCCTATTCCTAAAGTAACAGAAAATCCTTTTATTGGGCCAGACCCCATGAAAAAAAGTATTATTGCCGCTAATAAAGTAGTTATGTTAGCATCAATTATTGCTGTTCTAGACTTAATATAACCACTGTCAAAAGCTAATATATTATTTTTTTCATCCTTTAGTTCTTCTTTTATTCTTTCAAAAATTAAAACATTTGCATCAACTGCCATACCTACAGTTAATATTATGCCAGCTATACCTGGCAATGTTAATGTAGCTTCAAATAAAGTTAAAATTCCTAATAAAATAAATAAATTTATGATTAAAGTTACGTTAGTGATTAATCCAAAAACTCTATATTTCACAAACATAAAAATAATTACCAACAGAAATCCTATGGTTAAAGCTATCATTCCTGCATTGATAGAGTCTTGACCTAGATCAGGACCAACAGTTCTCTCTTCAATAATATCTAAAGGAGCTGGTAATGCCCCGGATCTAAGCAGTAGTGCCAAATCTGTTGCTGATTGAAAAGTAAAACCTCCACTAATTTGGCCAGAACCACTAGCTATCGTATCTCTAATTACTGGGGCACTTATAATTTTACCATCTAGAACTATAGCAAGCTGTTTACCAATACCAGTTGATGTTGCTTTACCAAATCTTTTTGCACCTACTCTATCCAATGAAAAAGAAACAATTGTTTGATTAGTTTGGGTATCCATTTTAGGCTGAGCATCCAAAAGATTGTCTCCACTTATAATAATACGTTTACTCACTGTTGCTTCTTCAATTCCATCTTCATATTTTAACTTTTCAACACCGAAACTGTCGTTTTCATTATTTGTGACAAATCTAAAAGTTAGATTTGCAGTTTTACCTAAAAGAGATTTCACCCTCATAGGATCATCCAACCCAGGAAGCTCAACTAAAATACGATTATTTCCTCTTTTTAAGATATTTGGTTCATTAGTGCCAACTTCGTCAATTCTTCGTCGTACAATTTCAATTGCTTGATCTTGAGATGAAGTTTTAAGAGTAATCAATCCTTGTTTTGAAAAATTTACTTTTAAATTTAGTCCTGTGTCTTCTATATTTAATTGATGTGACTTAAATCTTGGATAATAAGGATTTATATCACTGTTTTCATCGGTAAAAGTATCTATAATTATTTGTTTACTTTGATCATCAACGTTAAAGAATATATTTTTACCTTCAATTTTTATATTGTTTATTTTTATATTTTGATCTTTAAAATAATTTCTAATAGTTGATGTTAAATTCTGAAGTTTTTGTTCTATAACTGGAGCATTATCAATTTCTAATAAAAGATAAGAACCGCCTTGTAAATCTAAGCCCAGATTTATTTTTTTATCAAAAAAGTCATCATCAAATTTAAATAAATTTGATGAAGCAATTGCAATAAATAAAAATGAGAAAAGAGTTATAAATACAATTCTTAACTTTGAAAAATAAAGCACTTTACTTTAATTGATTATTTTTTAACTTCTTGACTATTTACTTGATTATTTAAAAGACCTTGAATACCTGTTGCTTTAACAATTTCCACTTTAACATTGTCAGCAATTTCAACTTCAACTTTATCATTATCAATTAATCTTTCAACAGTGCCGGTAATCCCTCCAGATGTGATAACTTTATCACCTCTTTTCAAGCCTTCTACCATTGCTTTATGTTCTTTAACTTTTTTTTGTTGAGGTCTTATTAAGAAAAAATAAAAAATAACAAAAATTAAAATCAGCGGTATAAATTGTCCTATTCCTGAACCTTCCATAAATCTCCTTATAAATTAGCTGAATTATTATACTATCTTAATAATGAAAACAACTTTAATTGAATGAAATGCTTTCTAAATTGTTCATATAAGGTCGCAAAACTTTTGGGACAATAATTGATCCATCTTTTTGCTGATAATTTTCCAAAACAGCTATTAATGTTCTGCCAACAGCAAGGCCACTTCCATTAAGAGTACCAACAAAATTTGTTTCTTTATTTTCATTTTTATATCTTGTTTTCATTCTTTGACCTTGAAATGTTGCGCAAGAAGAACATGATGAAATCTCACGATATTTGTTTTCAGAAGGTAGCCATACTTCTATATCGTAAGTTTTTTCGGCACTAAAACCCATATCGCCAGAGCATAAGATAATTTTTCTATAGGGTAATTCTAATTTATCCAATATGTCAGTAGCGCAGTTAGTCATTCTTTCTAACTCTGCTAAACAATTTTCTTTTTCAACAATACTAACCATCTCAACTTTATAAAATTGATGCTGTCTAATCATTCCTTTAGTGTCTTTTCCATAACTTCCGGCTTCTTTTCTAAAACAAGGGGTAGATGCAACAAAACGCATCGGCAAATCTTTACGATCAACAATCTTATCTTTTACAATATTAGTTAGTATTACCTCAGCAGTAGGTATTAAAAATTTTCTATCAGCTCCTTCATCAAATTTAATTTCAAATTGGTCATTTTCAAATTTAGGTAGCTGACCTGTACCAAACATCGTATTATCAGAAGCAATTAATGGAGGTGAAATTTCTTGATATTGATTTTGACTTACATGAGTATCAAGCATAAAATTTGATAAAGTTCGCTCTAATAAAGCTAACTTGCTCTTTACAAATACAAAACGTGAACCCGTAGTTTTTGTAGCAAGATCAAAATCTAGCATTTTCAGTTGTTCACCTAATTCATAGTGAGATTTAGGTTTAAAATCAAAATCAGGAATTTTACCTGATTTAGAAATTTCAACATTGTCATTTTCATCCTTACCTTTAGGGACATCGGGATGAGGAATATTGGGAATATTAGACAATATATTATCTAATTCAATTT
>CABXRX010000041.1 GCA_902514745.1 uncultured Pelagibacteraceae bacterium
GAAAATCGAACCACATTATCAAAAAAGCCTTTGTGCTGAACAAAAATGTGGTGAACAAGCAAACCAAGGGCTAATAGCTCTATGGACTAGTTCTACTGCAAACTATGGTAATTTTGGACCAGAGTTAGCAATTTTTGATTTACCATTCATTTTTAAATCACTAGAAGATGCGAAAAGAATATCAGACGAATGGTTAGCTGAAAGACAGTGTAAACTTGCGCTTGAAAATGCCGGTCATATTTGTCTTTCTGTTTATTCAAGTGGTGGATTTAGACAACTTGGTAATGCGACTAAACCAGTTCATGTTCCTAATGATATGAAGGGACTAAAATGGCGAACTACAAAGAGTCCAGTTGAGTTCATGCTAGTTAAAAATTGGGGCGCAACTCCAACACCTTATGACTGGAGCCAATTATATTCAGGCCTACAGTCGGGTGTAGTTGAAGGACAGTATGTTGCTAGTCCTTGGCAGCACGTAGCAAAACTTCATGAAGTTGCAAAATACTTTACTGAAATTGGTGGTATGTGGTCAGGAAACATTTTAGCTATGGATGCAAAGCAATATAATGCATTGTCTGATCAACAGAGAAAATGGTTACATGAGGCAGCTGATGCTTATGGAGAAAAAGTAAACCAATTAGATAACGCTTGGATTAAGAATGGTGAAGATGCAATTAAAGCATCTGCTAAAGAGTGGTATGTACCTTCTGAAGCGGAAATGTCTAAGTGGAGAGAAGGTGCAATCGGTGCTTGGTTAGATGCCAAAGGTACTTTTGAACCAGAGGTAGCCAAAAGGGTACTTCTAGAGCAAGGAATGGATGGATTTGTAGCTCAGTTAGAAAAAGCTGGGGCTCTGTAAATCATCTAAAAAAAATGTATAAAGATCATTTAGCTCAATTTAAGAGCTAGATGATCTTTACCTAAAACAAATCATAACATATAAGTAACTATGGAAAGTATCATTCTACTCGTAGTACTACTTTTCCTAATCTTATTAGGTGCTCCCATTGGCTTTATATTAATATTGATACCATTTGTTTATATTCTATTTACTGACGCTGTACCTCTTGTTTTGATACCTAGTCAAATGTTTAATGCTATTGACTCGGTTCCATTAACTGCAATTGCTTTCTTTATGTTGACAGGAGAGTTAATGACAAGTGCAACGATTACTGATCGCCTAGTAGCTTTGAGCAGGGCATTAATTGGACGTATACGAGGAGGGTTGGCCCAAGTTAATGTTCTTGTGAGTATGTTTTTTGCTGGGATGAATGGTTCTGTGGTAGCAGATACAGCTACAGTTGGAGCATTAGTATTACCAGCTATGAAAAAAGCTGGCTATCCTGCAGCGTTTTCTGCTGCGGTTACAGGTGTAAGTTCCACCATAGGGGGGATAATTCCACCTAGCATCATGATGATTGTACTTGCTAACTCGACTGAGATTTCGATTGCTGCATTATTTGCAGCTGGGATTGTTCCAGGCGTATTGATAGGTATTGTGATCATGGTAATCAATCATTTCTTTGCAATTAAATATAACTTCGAGAGGAGTGATGAACCGTTTTCGATACGTCGAGCCGGTAAAGAATTATATCGATCCTCGTTTGCCCTTCTGATACCTTTAGTTTTAGTGGGTTCAGTAATGGGTGGTGTGGCATCGGTTGTCGAGGCTGGTGCTATTACAGCAATGGTTGCCTTATTAACAGGTGTATTCGTTTATCGAACTATTAAATGGAAAGAATGTACAGGTGCTTTTCGTCGGGCATTCCGTAATTCAGCAATGGTTTTTATAATTATAGCTGCGTCTGGACCTTTCAGCTGGTTACTTACTTCACTAGGTGCAATAGGTGATCTTGAAAGATGGCTTCTAAGTCTCACAGACTCCCCAATTATTTTTATTTTAGCAGTGATTTTATTTATTTTTCTTCTTGGAACAGTAATGGATTCCGCGGTAAATATTATCATAGTTGGTCCAGTACTAGTTAACGTTATGGCTCAAGCTGGCTTTCCTGAGGTACAAGCAGCAATAGTTGTAATAGTTGGCTTCTTAATAGGATCAGTAACACCACCCGTTGGTGTCGCTTACTTTACTGCTGCAACAATAGCACAAGTGCGTTTAGAAAAGGTGGCTGTTGCATTAATTCCTTATTTAGTTGGATTATTTTTACTTTTATTTTTTATTCTAGTTATTCCAGAGTTAACCATGTTTCTTCCAAACCTAATGAGTAATTAGAGATATGTTAAAATTTTTTAACAAAGTTGATCGTTCTATCCATCGTATTTTAGAAGCTATGTGTTCACTTTTTTTGGCTGCGATGGTTGGTTTCACCATTTATAATGTTACCATGCGATATGTTTTTAATAACCCTCCTGTTTGGGGAGATTTACTAACAGTATTGAGTAATATTTGGTTGATGTTTATAGCACTTTCTTTGACAGCGAGAGATAATGAACACATAGCTTTAAATTTAATTTATGAAAAATTACCAAATAGACTTTCATTATATATACGCCAGTTCTGGAAAGTTATGATTATGGTAATTGGTATAGTATTGATAATTTATGGAGTTGAACTTGTAGAGGGTATGCGTGGAAAGTATTGGGAAATGTGGTATTTTGAAATTAGTTTCCAAGGCATTGAGTTTAAAGAAAATTATATGCCAAAGAAATACGCAGTTGCAATCTTGCCGATAGCTGGATTTTTGACGACTATTGGAGCTTTAATTTCTTTTGTGAAAAAGGTCTAATTTTTTTTTAATAATAGTTGAGTTTAGTCTAACCGTTAAGCACTTTAACTTCTTTTTCATCAATACTTAAAAACACTTCTTCCCCAATATTAAATATGTCATTTGTGTCACCTGAAACAACATATAGCTCTCCAATTTTAGAGTTTAAGATATATTGATAGCTACTACCAACAAAGGAGGCATTCCTTATTGTTGCATGAATACTATTTCCGTTATTGACCCTTTCAATTTTAATTTTTTCAGGTCTTAAAGCCAAAGAAACCTTGTCATTTAAATCTTGATTAGTTTCAATCTTTATTTCCATTTCAGCTAATTTTAAATCATAAGTATTTGATTGTTTTTGAATTATTTCTGCAGTGACATCGTTTGCATCACCTATAAAATTTGCAACAAATTTGTTT
>CABXRX010000042.1 GCA_902514745.1 uncultured Pelagibacteraceae bacterium
CAAAGTATCTATATCTGAGTGCATGTATCTGACTTTAATGCCATTTTCATGAAGGTATTCTGTTAAGTCTTCAGCCATTTTTTTGGTTAAAGTTGTAACTAGTACCCTGTAGTTGTTGTCTATTACTTTTAGACATTCGTGCATTAAGTCATCCACTTGATTTTTTGCTGGCCTAATCTCTACTGGTGGATCAATTAATCCTGTCGGTCTAATTACTTGTTCAACAAATTTATTTTTTGTTTGTTTTAATTCCCAAGGTCCAGGTGTAGCGGATACAAAAACTGTTTGAGTTCTCATTGCATCCCATTCTTCAAACTTAAGAGGACGATTATCCATACATGAAGGTAGTCTAAAACCATATTCTGCAAGGTTACTTTTTCTAGATCTATCACCTTTGTACATTCCGTTTAATTGTGGAACAGTTACATGGCACTCATCAACAAAAATCAAAGTATTATCTGGAAAGTATTCAAATAGAGTAGGAGGAGGCTCACCTGGTTTTCTGCCTGATAAAAATCTTGAGTAATTCTCAATTCCAGCGCAAGAACCAGTTGCTTCAATCATTTCTAAGTCAAACTTAGTTCTTTCTTCTAATCTTTGCGCCTCAAGCAATTTATTTTGTTCTTTAAATTTTTTTAAAGTTGCCTCAAGCTCTCTCTTGATCTTAATTATCGCTTGCTCAATTGTTGGTTTTGGAGTGATATAGTGACTATTTGCATAAACTTTAATCACATCAAGTTCATTTACTAAATCTCCTGTCAGAGGATCAAATTCCTCGATCTTTTCTAACTTATCTCCAAATAAACTTAATCTCCAGGCACGATCTTCTAAGTGAGATGGAAAAATTTCTAGGTATTCGCCTCTAGCTCTAAAAGTTCCTCTATAAAAATTTTGATCATTTCTTTTGTACTGAAGAGCTACTAAAGATTTAATTAATTCTTCTCTGTTATAATCATAATTAGTTTTTAGACTTAAAGTCATTTTGCTATAAGCCTCAACAGAACCTAATCCGTAAATACAAGAAACACTTGATACGATCACTACATCATCTCTTTCTAATAAAGATCTTGTTGCTGAGTGACGCATTCGGTCAATTTGTTCATTAATTGACGCTTCCTTTTCAATATAAGTATCTGAACGAGGAACGTACGCTTCAGGAGTATAGTAATCATAGTATGATACAAAATATTCAACAGCATTATCAGGAAAGAAAGATTTCATTTCTCCATATAGTTGAGCTGCTAATGTTTTGTTAGGAGCAAGAATTAATGCTGGTCTATTTGTTTTTTCGATAACCTTAGCCATAGTAAAAGTTTTTCCAGATCCTGTAACACCTAGTAAAACCTGACTAAGTTGGTCTTTATTTGCACCATTAACTAATTGCTTAATAGCTTCAGGTTGATCACCTGCTGGCGTAAAATCTGTTTTCATCTGAAACTTTTTTCCACCCTCAAGTTTAGGGCTGATCCCAGGATTTTTATTTTGAATTTCTGTAATTAAATCTTGATAAGTATTCTGCATTATCTATAAAACTAGTGGATTAAAATTATATTTCAATGAGCATAATATCAAACAGTTTAAAAAGAATTAAACCATCACCAACAATTGCTGTTACCCAAAAAGCTAGAGAATTAAGAGCTGCAGGTAAGGATGTAATTGGTCTTGGTGCTGGTGAGCCTGATTTTGACACTCCAGATAATGTAAAGAATGCAGCAATCAAGGCTATTAAAAGTGGAGATACTAAATACACTGCTGTTGACGGAACCCCTGCTCTAAAAGAAGCAATTATATCAAAGTTTAAAAGAGAAAATAAATTAAGTTACTCAGCAGATCAGATCACAGTAGGAACCGGTGGAAAGCAAGTTCTATATAACGCATTCATGGCAACTTTAAACAAAGGTGATGAAGTAATAATTCCGGCACCTTTTTGGGTATCTTATCCAGATATGGTTTTATTGGCAGGAGGAAAACCAAAAATTGTAAAATGCACTGAACGAGAAGGATTTAAACTTACACCATCAAAATTAAGAAAAGCTATTACCAAAAAAACTAAATGGGTAATTTTAAACTCACCATCAAATCCAACAGGGGCGGGTTATATTAAAAAAGAAATTGAAGAATTAGCAAAAGTTTTAATAAAAAATAAAAAGGTTCATATTTTGAGTGATGATATTTATGAACATATTCGTTATGATAATTTTCATTTTTATACGATCGCACAAAATTCTAAATTAAAAGATAGAACTCTTACTATGAATGGTGTTAGTAAATCTTATGCAATGACTGGATGGAGAATAGGTTATGCGGCGGGTCCAAAAGATATAATTAAAGCGATTGGTAAAATTCAGTCACAATCCACATCTAATCCATCTTCAATAAGTCAAGCTGCTGCTGTTGAAGCTTTAAATGGGAATCAAGGTTTTATTCAAAAGAGATCAAAAGCTTTTAAAGAAAGAAGAGATTTTGTTGTTAAAAGTTTAAACAATATTAAAGGAATAAACTGCTTAACTCCTAATGGTGCTTTTTACGTTTTTCCAAGCTGCAAAGGTCTTTTAACTAAAAAAACAAAATTGAAAACAGACACTGATTTTGTTCAAAAGCTATTAGAAAAATCTAATGTAGCGGTAGTGCAGGGATCAGCTTTTGGTTTAGATGGTTATTTTAGAATTTCTTATGCTACTTCAATGCAAAATTTAAAAAAAGCAATGGAGAGAATAAAATCATTTTGTGAAAGTTTATCTTAAAAGGTGAAAACAGCCTTATTATTTGGTGCAACAGGATTAGTTGGAGGTCATCTTTTAAATCAATTAATTAGCAACAATAATTATTCAAAAATCAAATTGTTTGTTCGTTCAACAATAAAAATAAACAATCCAAAGGTTGAAATTATTCAAACAGATTTTAATAATTTAGAAAATTATGAAAAAGATATTAAAGGAGATGACTGCTTCTTGTGTATTGGTACAACAAAGCAAAATTCAC
>CABXRX010000043.1 GCA_902514745.1 uncultured Pelagibacteraceae bacterium
TACAATGCATGATCCAAAATATAACTACAAATATTATTCAGAACCTGAGCCTAATTTACATAATAGAAATCTTTTTTGTCCTAGAGGGAAAATGATTGGTGGTTGCTCAGCTCATAATGGTATGGTTTTTGTTCGAGGTAATCCAAATGACTATCAACGGTGGGCTTCCTTCGGATTGAAAGATTGGTCTTATGAAAAAGTTTTACCTTATTTTAAAAAGATTGAAACTTGGTCAGAAGGTAAAAATGATTACAGAGGTGGAGATGGAATTTTACCAGTTAACCAATCAAAAAATAAAAATCCGTTGTTTAAAGCATTTATCGACTCTGCAGGAGAAGCTGGTTACAAAATTAACAATGATATGAATGGTAAAGAACAAGAAGGTTTTGGTATGTATGATGTAACTATCCACAAAGGTGAAAGAGCAAGTGTATCTAAATACTATTTAAATCCAGCAAAAAAGAGAAGAAACTTAAAAGTTTTTACTGAAGCATTTGTAGAGAGAATTATTTTTGAAGGAAAAAAAGCAATCGGTATTGAGGTTAAAATAAAAAATAAAGTTGAAAAGATATATGCCAATAAAGAAGTTATTCTTAGTGGTGGTGCTATAAATTCTCCACAATTATTGATGCTTTCAGGTGTTGGGCCAAGTGAACATTTAAAAGAACAAGGAATTGAGGTTGTTCATAATCTTGAGGGTGTTGGCAGAAATTTACAAGATCACCTTGAAACTTATGTACAACAAGAATGTAAAACCTCTGACACTTTATACTCGTATGTTAATAAATTAAATATGGTAAGAATTGGTGTTCAGTGGTTTTTATCAAGAACTGGCCCTTGCTCTACTTCGTTTTTAGAGGCGGGAGGATTTTGTAAATCATCGCCTGAAAGAGAATATCCTAACATTCAATTTCATTTTTTTCCTGCTTTTGTGATTGATCATGGATTAGTTGATCCTGATCGACATGGATATCAATTACACGCAAGCCCAAATCATCCAAAAAGTAGAGGTAACATTACTTTAAGAAGTTCTAACCCCTATGATTACCCAAAAATTAGATTTAATTATTTAGAGCACGAAGATGATCTCAAGCAAACAATTGAATGTATACATGTTGCAAGAAAAATACTTGGTCAGAATTCTTTAAAACCCTTTGCAGGAAAAGAAATTGGACCTGGGGAAAATGTTCACACAGATGAATTGTTTGAAGAATACATCCGTTCAAAAGCTGAAACTGCATATCATCCCTCTTGTACTTTAAAAATGGGTACAGACAGTATGTCAGTCGTCGATGAAAAACTTAAAGTTCATGGTTTACAAAATTTAAGAGTAGTTGATGCCTCAGTAATGCCTGAAATTACAAGTGGAAATTTAAATGCTCCAACTTTAATGATAGCAGAAAGAGCTTCAGAATTTATTTTAAATTAAAACTACTTGTTACGATAAACAGAAATCAAACAGATAATTTCAAACATAATTGAAGCTGCAACCATTGCTGTAATTTGATTTGGGCTATCTTTAGTCGGCATTAAGCAAGCAACATCTCCGCCAATTACATTTTTTCCCTTCAAACACTGAATAAGTTTACGAGCCTCATCCATATTAAATCCTCTATATGCAGGTTCTATATTAGCTACTCCTGGTGCAACAGATGGGTCTAAACAATCTAAATCAAATGTAACATAAATGGGATTGTCACCTAACCTATCTAAGATCATTTTAATACATTTTTCGTGCCCCCACTCTCTATATTCGTCCATTGTTATTACTTGATAACCGATATCATAACTTGCCTGTAACCAATCTAAAGTTCTTGGATTGCCTCTAATACCGATCTGAGTACTTGTATGAGGGTCCACGTTCCCTTGTTTAACTAAATAAGAAGCCCAATGCGCAGCAGATTTTTTTGCCCCTAGAAAATGATCTAACTTTTCAAAACAATCTGTATGCGCATCAAAATGAAGAAAAGTTATTTTTTTTCCTTTAGTTAATTTAGAATTTTTTTTTGCTAAACTTTGAACAATTCCTCCAGTAACTGAATGATCCCCTCCAATTGATACTACTGGTTTTTCAGCCTGTTCAATATGATCATAAAAAGCTGAAATTCTTTCTATACATTTTTCGTTATCATTCGCCTCAGGGAAAGGAACATCTCCTAAATCATGAATTTTATTATCTTTCCAAGGATCAATTTTATAATCAAAGTGCGAGCGTTTTAACATTGCTGAGATATTCCTAACAGCTCGAGGACCTAAATGTTGATCTCTTTCTGTAGTTCCATTTCCTGTGCTATGTGGAACGCCCACTAAAGCTATATCGCAATTCTTAGGATCTGGATCATTTTTACATCTAAATAAAGTTGGAATACCCCACCAATAAAGAGTTTCCATCATTATTCTATCTTCATCGGAAATCATAAATTTAATATGACATAAATTTAATAAATTTAAAAACATATTTTTTTTTGATATAGAGCATAAATGAGCACTCAAAATAATAATCCTAAAGGTATAGCCTACATATTAATGGCTATGATGGTTTTTTCTGTACAAGACGGAATTATGAAGCATATTTATAATTTTGTTTCACTTTATGAAGTTTACTTAATAAGAACAGTAGTAAGTTTTATACTTATTTTAACTTTTTTAATATTAACAAAAAAACCAATAGTATTTAAAAGCCAATACCCACTTTTAACTTTAATCCGTGTAGTACTTTTTTTCTTTGGTTTTAGCTCTTTTTATATTTCTTTGACCGTATTACCACTCGGTACTGCTACAGCTTTATTTTTTGTTACCCCATTTTTAATTACAATTTTCGCTCATTTCTTTTTGAAAGAACAAATAGGATTAAGAAGATGGTCTGCTGTAGTTGTCGGATTTGTTGGAGTTTATATAACAT
>CABXRX010000044.1 GCA_902514745.1 uncultured Pelagibacteraceae bacterium
GAAGGAGCTGCTGCATTAGTTAGCGGTGATGTTGTAATGGCTTGTCTATTTGGTGGTAACTCTATCAAAGCAGCTACAGCAGTTGGATCAAGACTTTTAACTGTTCAAGAAGCTAGAGATGCTGGTATCTTAGGTATTGATATTACATCTGTAACTGACAAATTCATGAAAGAAAATCCAGGAATGTTGAGAACTTTCATCGAAGTAACTCACGAAGCAAATGCTAGATACGCATCTGGTAAGTCAGATATGAACGTAATAGCAAAAGATGCTGAAATGAAACTTGCTGATATGAAAGAAACTATTGGTGGATTTAAATTTCTAACTCCTGCAGAAACTAAACAGTCTATGGAGAGTGGTAATCTTGATGGTTTCCTAAAAGGTATGGGAACTCCAGGAGGAGCAGTAGATACTAGTTTCTTACCTCTATAATTAATAGAGAAAGAAATATTTAATAGGCGCCAATTTATAAAATTGGTGCCTATTTTTTTAAATAAAATTCTAATATAAAGTTCATCTTATGAGTGATTTAATTTCTCAAAATCTAAATATGATTTTTAAAACTCCAAAAGGAGAAACTGTCCACGCTTTAAAAGATGTTAATTTTACCTTAAAGAAAGGTGAACTTCTAACTGTACTTGGTCCATCTGGATGTGGAAAAACAACCTTGCTTAATATAACCGCTGGATTTTTAAGACCTACATCTGGGAAAATTACTTTAAATGAAAAAGAAATTGATGGACCCGGGGTTGAAAGAGGAATGGTTTTTCAGCAAGGTGCTTTGTTTGAGTGGTTAACAGTTGCTGAAAACGTTAACTTTGGACTTCGAATGAAAAAAGAAGACTCTGGCATCACAGAAAAAAAAGTTGATGAATGGTTGGACATTGTAGGACTAAAAGGTTTTGGTAACACTCCTACTTATCAATTATCGGGAGGTATGCAGCAAAGAGTAGCTCTTGCTAGATGTTTAATAAATGATCCGGATCTGATTTTAATGGATGAACCTTTGGGTGCACTAGATGCACTAACAAGAGAAAAAATGCAGTCCCTAGTTTTAAAAATTTGGAAAGAAACTGGAAAAACAATTATTTTAATAACTCACTCAGTTGAAGAGGCATTACTTCTTGGTGAAAGATTATATGTTATGGCTCCAAGACCTGGCAGGATACATAAAGAGTACAAACTTCCTTTTGCAGAGATGGGATTAAAAGAGGATTTAAGAGAAATTAAAAAAAATTCAGAATTTTCGTCTAAAAGAGAAGAAATCTTAACCATGATCTGGAATATGGAAGAAGAAATCATGGGGAAAGAAAATTAAATGCTTACCCAATTTTTAACTGCGATAATCTTTGTAGCAATTATCGGATGTATTCTTTACGGAAGACGATTAATAAAAACTGAAAAAGTTGATGCAGTTTTTGGTAACCCAGAAAGAGCTAAAGGTGGGACGCACTGGGTAATTGTTGGAACTAGTGCAATTTTACTGGTTTGGCTTTATTACTCATGGGATATAGCTAAAGCTTTTTATCCTAAATCAGCAAATGAATTATGCCAAGTTGCTAAAATAAATGAATCTTTATTAGGGTTAAAATATCAATTTCCTATAGAAGAAAGAGAATTCAAAAGTACTTCAATAATAAAAATTGAAAACAAAAATCTTCAACGAGTTACTAATGAAATTCAAAGTTCACCTGATCTAAGTGAACAACAAAAAACTATCTTAACTAGCTATATAGATCAGACAAGAAATTTAATTCCATTATTAACTAATGAAGATCTAATGGAGATGGGTACTAAACTTAAGATTAAAGAAATGACAGAACAAATAAGGCTTTTAAGTTCTAATTTTCAAAATAAAGATTATCCATTTGAAACTGCAGAACAAAAAGTTGAACGACAAAAAGCCCTTTCAGAACAAGGGACCTGGGGTATTATAACAGTGAGAACGGGAACTGGATCTATAGAAAATACAATTGAAGTTCCTATGGTCCCAGAAACAAACAAAGGTCTTAAATTTCACGTTGCGGCTGAAGAATTAAAAATTATAAATGATAAATTTTTTAAACTAAGAAATCACAATCAGCAGTTTAAAAATTCAATTAAAAAAATAAAAGATGAAATTAAAGCATATAGAAAAAGTTTAGATGATACTGAAGAAGTAGCCTCAACTTTTGGTAAAGATATTGTAAAAATTGCAAGAAGAATTGAATATGCAAGTATCTATCCTCCATCCGCATTAAATGAAATGAAAGCAGCAATTATTGAATTTGATACTATTCAAAAAAATCAACAAGGTGGTTTAAGATTAGTTGATATACTTCTCTTTCCTGCTGGCACAATCGTTTCGAGTGGCACTAGTTGTTCAGAACAAGGTTCTGGTAGATGGTTACCTAAACCTTCTGACACTTTTAATAAATTCATTTTAATGTCAAAACCTAGTGTTGGATACAAAAATATTCCCCTTCTCTGGATAGAGATGGTGGATGTAAGCTCAATGATAGGTTTTATATTACCTGATTGGTTAGCTGATATACTGCCTGGTGAATATCCCGTACACTCAAATGAAGGTATTGTTACAGATAACTTTAAAGGAAAAGTTCTTAAAGTTGTTACTGGTGAATTTAAACTATTTAAAGTTCCAGTCCCATATGGGCACATTTGGGACTCTTTTTTAAGAGTGTTTTTAGGTCTGGTTTTTGGAATAATTATTGGAGTTCCTTTAGGTTTATTTATGGGTCTTAACAGATTTGCTAAAGGGTTTTTTGACCCTCTAATAGAACTTTATAGACCTGTTCCACCATTAGCTTGGGCACCTTTGATTA
>CABXRX010000045.1 GCA_902514745.1 uncultured Pelagibacteraceae bacterium
AATTTTAATATTTGCAAACTCAATAATTCTAACTTGTTCAGTTTTCAAAGTTTTATTTAAAATATTCTTAATTCTTAAAATTAATTCTTTTGGCTCAAATGGCTTTGGTAAATAATCATCAGCTCCTGTTTCTAACCCCTCAACTCTATCAATTGCTTCACCTTTAGCAGTTAAAAGAATAATTGGAGTATCTAATTTTTTTATATGATCTTTTATAAATTCTAATCCATTTTTTCCTGGCATCATTATATCTAAAATTATTAAATCAAATTTTATAATTTTAATTTTTTCTGACGCATTTTCTGCACTATCTGCTGTTGTGACTAAAAAATTATTTTCGTTTAAATATTTTTTAACCAAAGATCTAATTCCATCATCATCATCAACGACCAAAATATGAGCAATAAATTTATCCATTTATAATTTTTGTTAGGACATTATCAAAATTAATTACTTCTTCTGAATTTGAATTAAGTAATGCATTGTAAATCCTCTTCTTTTGCATATCGAAAATCTCATTAAATATTTTCATTCCTTTTTCATTTAAAAAAACATGCTTTACTCTAGTATCTAGATCATCTTTTTTAAAAGTTATAATTTCTAATTTAATCAAATCTTTAAGCACCCTGTTTAAGCTTTGCTTAGTAACTTTTAGTCGTTTTAAAAGCTCTGAAATCGAAATACCTTGATACATTGATAACAGGTGGATCACTTTATGATGAGCCAAACCAATAGAGTGTCTATCTAATACTTTTTTGGCGTCTGAAAATGTTTCTCTGTAGCTTACGAATAATTTTTCAATTAAATCTTTTAGTTGTTCATCTTTTAAATATAAAAGTTCTTTCATGATAGGTAAGTTATATTGACATATTATAGATACAAAGATAATTTTCATTAATAATTTAAAAATTTCATAAATGGTACCGTACGATAAAAGAACAGGAAAAATTTGGTATAATAGTGAGTTAGTTGACTGGGCTGACGCTAAGATACATGTTTTAAATCATGGGCTTCATTATGCTAGTTGTGTTTTTGAGGGTGAGCGAGTGTATGATGGATCAATATTTAAATTAGAGGAGCACACTTCAAGACTTTTTTATTCAGCAGAAAGAATGGGAATGAAAATTCCTTACAGTGAAAATGAAATCAATGATGCCAGTAATAAAATTATTTCAGTTCAAAATGTGGAGAATGGTTATGTGAGACCAACTATTTGGAGAGGAAGTGAAATGATGGCAATATCTGCGCAAAAAACAAAAATTCATGTTGCTATAGCAACTTGGGAATGGGGCTCTTATTTTGATCCAAAACTAAAAGTAGAGGGGATAAAACTAAACATTTCAAACTGGCGAAGACCAGCACCAAACACAATTCCTTGGGATACAAAAGCCTCAGGTTTATACATGATCTGTACTTTGTCTAAGCATGAAGCAGAAAAACAAGGTTACACCGACTCATTAATGTTAGATCATGAGGGAAATGTTGCTGAAGCAACTGGGGCAAATATTTTTTTTAAAGATAAAAATGGAGAAATTCATACTCCGATCCCAGACTCTTTTTTAGACGGAATAACGAGAAGAACAGTTATAGGGATTGCAAAATCAAAAAATATCAAAGTTCATGAAAGAAAAATAAGTCCATCAGAACTGCCTAATTTTGTTGGATGTTTTTTAACCGGAACAGCAGCCGAAGTAACACCAGTATCGTGGATTGCAGAAAATCAATTTAAGGTATGTGAAACTATAATTGATTTAAACGAAAGCTATCAAGCTTTAGTGAGAAAGAAAAAAGCAGCCTAATCTTTATTATCTTCTGACATAGCGTGATCTATTCCTTTACGCATATAATCGTAACCTGTAAAAAGGGTTAAAAATGCCGATAGCCAAAGTAGTATAATCCCAATAGTTTGAGCATTATAATCTTGAAAATTAATAATCTTGTTTCCAGTTTCTCCTGACAGTAGAAGAGCTATTGATATCATTTGTAAAACAGTTTTTAATTTTGCTAAATTTGATACAGGAAGTTTAATTTGTCCTTTAGCTAAAAATTCTCTTAATCCAGAAATTAAAATTTCACGTGTAAGAATAATTATTGCCGCAATAACCTCATAATGTCTAATTGTACCATCCATTACTAGTAAGATTAAAGCTGTAGCTACAATAATTTTATCTGCAATTGGATCTAATAATTCTCCTAATTTAGACTCCTCTCCTAGCATACGAGCTAGCATTCCATCTAAAAAATCAGTAAATGAAGCTACTATAAATAGTATTAATGCAGTTAAATCACCATAAAAACCTGGAAGATAAAAAGCCAATACAAAGAAGGGAACGATTATTATTCGTCCAATTGTTAGTATGTTTGGAATTTTTTTAAGCATAATTATTCATGGAAAAAGTTATATATCTTTTTTGCAACTTTTTCCTCAACACCTTCTACAGATTTTATTTCATCAAAACTAGCAGACTCAACAGCTCTAGCTGAGCCAAAATGGTTAAGTAAAGCTCTTTTTCGAATAGAACCAATACCTTCAATTTGATCCAGTAAAGACTTTCTTATTCCTTTAGCTCTTTTAGCTCTGTGGGTTGTAATTGCAAACCTGTGAGCTTCATCTCTAAGTCTTTGCATAAAGAAAAGTGTAGGGTCATTTTTTTCAAATTTAAATGATTTACCTTCATAAAAAAAAGTTTCATTTCCACTATTTCTAAATTTACCTTTAGCAATAGCAATCATTGGC
>CABXRX010000046.1 GCA_902514745.1 uncultured Pelagibacteraceae bacterium
GAAACTTTATAGGGAAAATCAGTAATAATAGATAAAAGTGTTTAATATCAATGGTTTTTTAAATACATAAAATACAAAATTCAAAATTTATATTTGGAAAAGTAAGTGGGGGAACAAAAATTCATTAAAAATTCATTAAAATCAAGATGTAAAATGAGCCTTGATATCATTGAAAAGCAGAGCAATGCAGTTATAGAATATACGTTTTAAACGGCCATAGAGGTGCTTTATTTTTGAATATCTCGATATATAGTACAACTGAAGGGAGCAAAACACTATTTATGCTAAAATATGCTCAAATATCACAAAATTGTTGATTTTACTGGTATTTTTAACACAAAATAGACTTAAAAAGTCTTAAATATCAACTTTTTCAGATCTCAATAAACGAAGCTTAGTCTTAATTCCACCTCTACCTGAGTATCCACCAAGGCCTCCATCAGACCGAATTACTCTATGACATGGTATTTTTGGGGCGTATGGGTTTTTTCCACATGCATTTGCTACAGCACGGGCGGATTTTGGATTTTTAATGCCAATAGCTAACTCTTTGTAAGTTATTACCTTTCCTTTTGGTATAGTTTTAAGGTATTTCCAGACTTTTAATTGAAATTTAGTGCCTTTCATCAATAAAAATTTAAAATAACAAAGCAAACTATAAAAAAAACTGCTAAAATAGATAGATAAATCGTTTCTAATGTTTTTCCTGTTTTTTTATACTGAATAAAGCTCAAAATTACAAAACCAATAGAAGTGATTAGGAAATATATTGGTTCAATTACTCCATCTATGCCCATTATTTAATTATATTTCATACTTATTTTGTTCGCAATATCATTAATTGTCCAAACAAAGAATTAATTATTTTATTTGACATTAGAAAACTCTTAATATATTACTAATGATAATTAATGGTTATCAATAGTAATAAGTATGAATAATATAATAACAGATATAAAAGCCTTACAAGAAGAAACTATATTAAATTTAAAAAACTCTAAAGCAATAAATACTATTAGAGCTTATAAATCAGATTTTAATGATTTTGGATTATTCTGTGCTCAGAATGGATTTAAGGCTCTTCCATCAGAACCTAAAATAGTTTCCTTATATTTAACACATTTATCAACAAAAGATGTAAAGTTGAGCACTTTAAAAAGAAGATTGGTGTCTATAGGAGTTATTCATAAACTTAAAGGTCATTATTTAGATACAAAACATCCTTTAATTATAGAAAATATTTTAGGTATAAAGCGTAGAAAAGGAAGTTATCAAATAGGTAAAAAACCATTATTAATCAATAATTTAAAATTAATTATTAATGTAATAGATCAATTAAAAATTGAAAAAATTAAAAAATTAAGAGATAAATCAATAATTCTCATTGGATTTTCAGGCGGATTTAGAAGAAATGAAATAGTTTCTTTAAATGTTGATGATTTAGATTTTGTTACTGAAGGCGTCAAAATAAACTTAAGAAAATCTAAAACAGATCAATTTGGGGAGGGATCAATAAAGGGAATCCCCTATTTTGACAATTCAAAATATTGCCCTGTAAAATCTGTTAGCAAATGGATCGAAGTATCTGAAATTCTCTCAGGCCCATTATTTAGAAGATTTACTAAAGGTTCTAAATTATCAGAAAAAAGATTAACTGATCAAACAGTGGCTTTGCTTATAAAACAATATCTAAAATTAGCTGGTATAGACAATAAAAATTATTCAGGACATAGTTTGAGATCAGGTTTTGCAACATCGGCCGCTGAGTCAGGGGCAGAAGAAAGAAGTATAATGGCAATGACAGGTCATAAATCATCACAAATGGTAAGAAGATACATCAAAGAAGCAAATCTCTTCAAAAACAATGCTTTAAATAAAATAAAAATATAGAATTAATACTTATTTAGATTAATTTTTTAATGAATAAAGACCTTACAATTATAATACCTTCATATAGATCAAAAAAATTAGTTTTATTACATCTAAAAAATTTAAAAAATAAATATAAAATTATAATAATTGAAAATTCTTATGATGAGATATTAAAAAAAAAGATTGAAAAAAGATTTAAAAATGTTGATGTTTATTTAAAGAAAAATGTAGGATTTGGAAGAGCGATAAATTATGCTTCAGGATTTGTAAAAACTAAATTTTTTTTGGTCTTATGTCCTGATACTAAAATTTATAAAAACACTATTTCAAACCTACTTAAAGCAAGTAAAAAAATAAATAAATTTGGAATGATTTCCCCTACTCATCTTAAATATAAAAGTAAAAAAAATAATAAATTATATGTTGAAAAAAAACAACTTAACGGCACTTCTATGTTTTTTAACACAAACATATTTAAAAAAATTAATGGTTTTGATGAAAATATTTTTTTATATTATGAAGAAAATGATTTTTTCTTAAAATGTAATAATTTAAATTTAAAGCTATATATGATAACAAATTCATTTTATAATCATAAAGAGTCTAAAAACACCAAAAAAAATCTAGAAATACATTCTTCTATATTCGATAATATAGAGCAAAAAAATAACACTTATTATATTGGAGGCTGGCATGGTCAATGGTCAAAATTTTATTATCAAAAAAAGTATAATGGATATTTAAGAGCGTTAATATATTGTTTTCCTAATATTTTTAAAAATTTAATTCAATTAATTCCAACATTTTTTTTAA
>CABXRX010000047.1 GCA_902514745.1 uncultured Pelagibacteraceae bacterium
TTTTAGATTGTGGAGAAAAAGGGTAAATCAAAAAAGCATAAAACATAGAAAAAAATTTGAATACTCTAGAAAAGAAATAACTAGTAAATTAAAAAAGAATGATTATTTGTAGTTTATGAAATCAGTAACTATTTATACAGGCCCGCTTTGCAATTATTGTGAAGCAGCAAAAAGATTATTAACTAGAAATAATGTTAAATATAGAGAGATTGATATTTCAAGAGTTGATGGAGCAATGGATGAAATGATTAAAAGAGCCAATGGTAAAAGAACTATTCCACAAATTTTTTTTGATGATCAACATATTGGTGGCTATGATGAAACTAGAGCTTTGGAAAAAGAAAATAAATTACAGGAACTTCTTAAATAATTAAGTATTTAACTTTTAGGCTTAAAAACTAAGCAAACACCATTATTACAGTATCTTTTTCCAGTTGGTGCAGGACCATCATCAAATATATGACCATGATGTCCACCACATTTTTTACAATGGTACTCTGTTCTAGGATAGCCCATCAAATGATCTGTTTTTGTTTCAAATACCTCTGGAAGAGACTCATAAAATGAAGGCCAACCTGATCCACTTTCATACTTTGTTTTAGAGTTAAATAATTTTTCTCCACAATTGGCACAATGAAAACTTCCTTCTCTTTTTTCATGATTTAATTCACTTGTGCCAGCCATTTCGGTTCCCTCTTCAAATAAAACTTTTTTTTGTTGTGTAGTAAGGTTTGGATTTATTTTTTTCGTCATATTTATTCTATAACTCTTATTGGTTTACCATTTACACAAGCTTCAAGATCTTCAATCATTTGATTATAAAAAATATTATAATTTTCTGCTGTTACGTAGCCAATATGCGGTGTTAACAATGCATTTGGTAAAAATCTTAATTTATTATTTTCTGGCAAAGGCTCTTTTTCATAAACATCAAGGCCAGCTCCTGCAATTACATTTGTTGATAATGCTATAATTAAATCATCCTCATTAATAATTGGTCCTCTTGATGTGTTGATTAAAAATGCTGTTTTTTTCATTTTATCAAGTTCTTTTAATGTAATACAGTCTTTGTATCTTTCTCCACCTTGGACGTGGATTGAAACAACATCAGAGTTTTGTATCAAATCATCTTTACTACTAGGTAAAACATCAAGGTTTTTACATGTATCTAAATTAAGATTTTCACTCCAAGCCATAACTTGCATTCCAAAAGCTTTTCCTATTTTGGCTACTTGTGATCCAACTCTTCCAAGGCCAATTAAGCCTAAAACTTTACCCTTTAATTCTACGCCAATTGTGGTTTGCCAATATCCTTGATACATATTGTCAAATTCTTCTTTAAAATTTCTAGCTAATCCTAAAATAAGAGCCCAAGTTAATTCAGGGGTTGGATTAATATTTATTTCAGTCCCACAGACAATAATTTTTCTTTTTTTTGCAGCTTCGATATCAATGGATTTATTTCTCAATCCACTAGTGATTACAAATTTTAAATCATTCAAATTATCTATTAAATTTTTCGATATAGGAGTTCTCTCTCTCATAATCAATAGAGCTTCGAAATCTGATAATTGTTCAATTGCATCAGCTTCATCTAAAAAAGGTTCGCTAAAAATTTTAATTTCATATTTTCCTGATAATTTTTCTAAATCAACTAATTGATGAGAAACATTTTGATAATCATCTAATATTGCAACTTTAAGCATTTTTAACTTTCTTGTTTGATAGTAAAATTCCTATAATTATAAAACAAGCACCTAAAATATGATAAAACATAAATTTTTCACTAAAAAAAATCATCGCCATTATCGCACTTAAAATTGGCATCAAGTGTAAAAAAACACCGGACCGGTTGGCTCCAATTAACGATATTCCTTTTATCCAAAGTAGGAATGATGCTAAACCTGGCAACAAAACAACATAAGATAAAATTAAAACAAATGGTAAATCTAAATTAATTCTAAAGCCAACCTGATACTCAATAAAGTATACTGGAATTAAAAAAATCAAACCAAATGTAATGACTACTTGAAGCAAAGATATTTGAGATAACTCATATTTTTTTCCCTTTAACAATGTCGAATATAAAGCCCATGAGAACATGGCAATTACCATTGTAATATCTCCTTTATTGAAATCTAAATTTTTTAAAATTTCGAAATTTGCTTTTGTAATAATCATAATTACTCCAGCAAAAGAAAAAATTACTCCGATGATTTGAAAAATATTTGTTTTCTCGATTTTTAAAATCGATGAAAATAACATAATCATTACAGGTATTGTTGAAATCATTAAAACTCCACTGATAACCTGCGTAAAGTTCAATGAATAATAAACAATCGAATTGAATATAGTTATGCTTGTTACTCCTAAAATTATAAATAGCTTATAATGTTTAAAAATATAATCTCTTTTATTTAATATCTCAGGAAGTGTA
>CABXRX010000048.1 GCA_902514745.1 uncultured Pelagibacteraceae bacterium
AACCAAGAAGTTATACATCTAGAGAATTTATCTATGAAATGGGGAAATATTTAAAGAAGAATTCAAAAAAGAAAGACTCATTAATCGAAACAGCATTTGATAATAATGTGCCAATCTTTTGTCCAGCATTTACGGATTCGAGTGCTGGTTTTGGTTTGGTGATTCATCAAGAAAAAAACCCAAAACAACACATGACTATAGACTCTGTAAGAGAGTTTAGAGAACTTACAGAAATAAAAATTAAATCTAAAGGGTCAGGACTATTTATGATTGGAGGAGGTGTGCCAAAAAATTTCATACAAGACACAGTAATATGTGCTGAATTATTAGGAAAAGAAGTTGATATGCACAAATATGCTGTTCAAATTACAGTGGCTGACTCAAGAGATGGTGCTTGTAGCAGTTCAACCTTAAAAGAGGCAAGCTCTTGGGGTAAAGTTGATATTACAAAAGAACAAATGGTATTTGCAGAGGCAACAAGTGTTTTACCTCTTATTGCAAGTGATGCATATCATAGAGGTGAGTGGAAAAATAGAGATAGAAAAAACTTTACAAAAATTTTTGAGTAAAAAATTGAAGTATCTTTCAAATAAAAATGGGTTTCTTGGAATTGATAATAAAGTCGATATCAAAGAAAAAGTTGTGATAGTTCCTTTTGGTCTTGAAAAAACTGTCAGTTATGGTGGTGGAACAAAAAATGGTCCCAAGGAAATTATCAAAGCTTCTCATCAAGTAGAGCTATATGATGAAGAATTACATTGTGAGCCTTATAAAAAAATAGGTATTAAAACTTTAAGGCCTTTTAAGATAGACAAAGATATTAAAAAGGCCCTTGCTAAAATGTCTAAAATAAATAAAGAAATTTTAGATGAAAAACTTTTTCCTATGACCTTTGGTGGCGAACACTCAATTACACCAGGATGTATTGCTCCTTTTGTAAAAAAATACAAAGATATTTGTCTCCTACACTTTGATGCTCATGCAGACCTTCGAGAAAGTTATAACGGAGAAAAGTTTTCACATGCTTCAGCAATAAAAAGATGTTTAGATTTTCCAAATGTTTCATTAATTTCTTTTGGAATAAGAAATATATCTGAAAGTGAGATTCCATTTTTAAAGAAAAACTCATCAAGAATTAATATTTTTTGGGCAAAAGATAAAAATAAATGGAATCTTAATAAGTTTAAGAAATTAATAAAAAACAAAACTGTTTATCTAACATTTGATGTAGATGGCTTAGACTCAAGCATTATGCCTGCAACTGGAACTCCAGAGCCAGGTGGATTATTATGGGATGAAACTTTAAATATTATTAGAATTGCAGCAAAAAATTCTAAAATTGTTGGTGCTGATATTAACGAATTATCACCGATAAAAGGTTTTAATTCATATAACTTTCTTGTGGCAAAGTTAGCTTACAAAATTTTATCTTATAAATTTTTGTACTAAATTTAAATTGGCTTACTAATTTTCAGTAAAATTTTAAAAGGGATCAACATTAATAAAGATACAAACAATTTTACAGCTAAATCACCTAATGACAATGTTATCCAAGGAACTCCTGTTCCATAAAATGATATAGAAAAAAATAAAAAAGTATCAACAGTTGAACCAATAAAAGATGAAGTTAAGGGTGCTATAAACCACTCCTTTTTTCTTAGACGATCAAAAATTTGAATATCTAGTAGTTGTGCTGTTATAAAAGCAACTCCGGATCCAATTGCAATTCTTACTGAAATTAAATCAGCAAAATCAGTTGAGAATAAAAGTGTAAAAATTATGCCTATAATAAATCCGATATAAACGATTTTTCTAGCTACAAATTTACCATAAAATCTATTTGCTAAATCTGTAATTAAAAAAGCTACTGGATAACTAAAGGCTCCATAAGTTAGAATTTCACTTAAACCATAATAATTTATTGGAAATTGTACAAGATAATTAGAAGATAAAACAACTACTCCCATCAAAATTGATAGGGTAACAAATAGTTTGTTCATTAAGCAGATTTAGCTATTGGCTTTTTCTTAAAAGGAGATTTTATTAAGATGCTTTTTTTTAATTTCTTTAATCTTGGCGATAAATTTTTATTTTTAACAGCCTTAAGAAATTCATCAAAGCTACCTTTTTTATCAACAGATCTAACTCCAGAATTGCTCACTGTTAATTTTAAACTTCTCTTCATTAATTCACTTGTGAATTTTACTTTTTTTAAATTTGGTAAAAATCTTCTTTTAGTCTTGTTGTTAGCATGACTAACATTGTGACCTTTCATTGGAATTTTACCGGT
>CABXRX010000049.1 GCA_902514745.1 uncultured Pelagibacteraceae bacterium
TTGACGTTCCTGAAACATACAAATTTATAAGAGGACAAGCAGAATTTGTTAAAGACCCTAATCAAAGTTCATATGTTTTATTTGGTAAAGAAGTAAGATATTACGCATTTGATGTTTTCTGGCGATTGCCCCCACTTTTAGGTTGGCTCCCTATTTGGATAAATGACTCTTTATTTTTCTTAATGAATGAATGGATGCCAATGGAATTTTGGAATGAAGATACTCAAGAATTTAAAACTCGACCTTTAGTATTGCAAATTACTAGAAATGTTACCTCTTTTATGACTTTTCTTATTGAATTAATAAGAGAGATTTTGTTAGGCGGACTAAATACTATTGTTGCATTTTCAAGCTGGGATTGGATCGATGCAAATCCATGGGCAGAACTACCAGGATTACCATGGACAATTGTTGCGGCAGGAGCAACAATTTTAGCTTATAAACTTAGCGGTAAAGGGCTAGCACTTTTTGCTGGTTTAGTGATGATTTATATTTCCATTTTTGGTCAATGGAAACCTTCAATGCAAACACTCTCTTTTATATTGGTAGCAGCGCCATTATCATTTATTTTTGGTTTAGGTTTAGGCGTGGCTGCATTTAAAAGTAAAAGAGTTGAGAAAGCTTTATATCCAATACTATTAGTGATGCAGACTATGCCTCAATATGCAGTGCTAGTTCCAGCAATTGTTCTATTTGGAGTTGGTGATCATGCAGCTGTAATCATAACTATGGTTGTAGCGGTACCTCCAATGATACTATTAACCTTATTAGGTCTTAGAGGGATATCTCCAGAGGTTATTGAAGCAGGTAAAATGAGTGGATGTAGTAATTGGCAATTAATGTCTAAAGTATTAATTCCAACTGCTAGAAGAGATATTTTAATTGGTGTTAATCAGGTTATTATGGTTTGTTTTTCTATGGCAGTTATTTCAGCTTTTATAGGAGCAAAAGGTTTGGGATTTAATTTATTATTAGCACTAAATCAGTTAAACATTGGATTAGCCTTAGAAGCTGGATTATGTATTAGTTTGATTGCAATACTTTTGGATAAAATGTCTTTGGCTTGGGCTAATAAACAAATTGATTATTTTGGTAACTTAACTTTTTTTCAACGTCATAAAAATACATTCTTTTTTAGTGTAGCAGTAATAATAGGAATATTATTTGCATACATTGGATCTTTTTATTTTAAAGAAGGTTACAATTATCTTTTTGAAGTTCCACACAACAAAGGAATATCAACAGCTGATTTTTGGAATAAAGGTGTTGATTGGATTTTTGATACTTTCTTCGTATATATAAAAGCATTTAATACTTGGTTAATTGTAGATGTGCTTCAGCCTATGCGAGCTTTATATTTAAGAATGCCTGCTGTAGCTACATTAGTTTTAGTAGTAGGAGCAGGATATATAATTGGCGGTATTCGTTCTGCTTTAGTTGTTTGTGGATTAACATTATTTATAGCATTAAGCCCATGGTGGGATAGGGCTTTAGTAACAACTTACATGGCAACTTTTGGAGTAATCATATCTTGTATAATTGGATTTACGGTTGGCACTTTATGTTTCCAGAACAAAAACTCAGCGAGTTTTATGTTAGGAGTTTGTGATATTTTTCAAACATTTCCATCATTTGTATATTTAATACCTGTCATGATGCTTTTCGGAATAACAGACACATCAGTATTAATTGCAGTAATTGTTTACGCTACAATACCTGCTACAAGATATACTATTGAGGGTCTTAGAAGTGTGCCAGCTGCATTACATGATGCAGCAACAATGTCAGGTGTTACAAAATTTCAGAGATTATTTAAAATAGAATTCCCTTTGGCCTTTCCGCACATGATGCTTGGATTAAATCAAACAATAGTATTTGCGTTATTTATGGTGATTATTGGTGCATTTATTGGAACAGAGGATCTTGGTCAATATATTTTAAAAGCCTTATCGGATAAAAAGGGCGCAGGTATAGGACTAACTCTTGGTATCTGTGTTGCGTTTATAGGATTAATATTTGATAATCTAATTAGAACTTGGGTTGATCAAAGAAAAAAACATCTTGGAATAAGTTAAGATTTTAATTCAAAAAAATTTATTTATTTATTTAAAAAAGTTTTCAAAGAGTCATCCATTGCGGTTTCCCAAGGAGTGTGATGCACTGGAGCAACTGAACCTGTAACAGGCGATGAGAAAGATTTATTTCTATAAGTCATAAT
>CABXRX010000050.1 GCA_902514745.1 uncultured Pelagibacteraceae bacterium
AAATATAAACCCTATTGTGTTTTTAATTTAGCAGCTGAAACACACGTTGATAGATCAATAGACAATCCTTCTAATTTTATAAATAGTAATATTTTGGGTACTTTTAATTTATTAGAAATTTTTAAAGATTTTATCAAAAAAAATGAAAATACAAAATTAATTCACATCTCAACTGATGAGGTATTTGGAGATAAAATTAAGGGAAGATCAAAAGAAAATGATGCTTATTTTCCTAGTTCCCCTTATGCAGCTTCAAAAGCTTCGTCAGATCATCTGGTTAAATCTTATGTTAAAACATTCAAGATTCCAGCAATAATTACAAATTGCTCAAATAACTATGGTCCAAGACAACATCCAGAAAAATTAATTCCTAAATTAATCTATAATATTATTAATAATTTGCCTTTACCAATTTATGGTAGAGGTAAAAATTCAAGGGAATGGATTTATGTTGAAGATCATTGTAATGCTTTGTTTAAAATTTTTAAAAATGGAAAGATTGGTAGTATGTATAATATAGGATCAGGAAAAAATTTAGATAATATAAAGATTGCAAAAAATTTAATTAAAATTGCAAAAAACTATATGAAAGTTGGTGATAAAACAAAAATCAAATTTGTAAAAGATCGCCCCGGCCATGATTTAAGATACGCATTAAATAGCAATAAGCTTATGAAAGAATTAAATTGGAAAAACAAAGTAAATTTTGATGAGGGTCTAGCGAAAACATTTTTGTGGTATTTTAAAAATCATGATTATTTCAAACAATTAAATAAGAAGGACATTATAAATAGATTGGGTCATGATTAAAAAAGGAATAATACTTGCTGGAGGAAAAGGAACTAGAATGAGTCCTCTCACCAAAGCTGTAAACAAGCAGCTATTACCAATATATGATAAACCAATAATTTTTTACCCTTTATCAATTTTAATGTTGGCTAAAATAAAAGACATACTAATTATAGTTAATAAAGGAGAATTGAGTCAGTATAAGAAAATTTTGCCAAATGGAAAAAATTTAGGAATTAAAATAACTTATTTAGAACAAGAAAGTCCAAAAGGTTTACCAGACGCTTTTAAAATTGGAGAGAAATTTATAGGTAGCGAAAATGTTGCAATGATATTAGGGGATAATTTTTTTTATGGGCAAAGTTTAAGTAGTATTCTTAAAAAGTGTACTAAATTAAAATCAGGGGCTAAAATTATTTTGCATGAGGTGTTTAACCCAAAACTATTTGGCGTTGCTAAAATTGATAAAAATAAAAAAATAACAAAAATAGCAGAAAAACCAAAAAAGTTTATCTCTAAATTTGCAATCACAGGACTTTATTTTTTTGATAACCTTGTAGTAAAATATGCAAAACAACTTAAACCTTCCAAAAGAGGAGAGCTTGAAATTATAGATTTAATAAATAAATATAAAAAAAGAAAAAAATTAAGTGCTGAATTTATTGGTAGAGGTGGTGCTTGGCTTGACACTGGTTCCTTAGAAGATTACTACAAATCATCTATATTTGTTCAATCAGTGGAAAATCGACAAGGCTTAAAAATTGCGTGTCTGGAGGAAATAGCTTTTCATAATGGTTGGATCGGTAAGAAAGAATTATTGAGTCAAATAAAGTTTTATGGAAATTGTGAATATTCTAATTATTTAAAAAGATTATTTTAATACTATTGTGCAAAAAATTTTAATTACAGGATCTAATGGTTTTATCGGTTCTTATATTTTAGACAAATTAAGTAATAAATATTTTTTTTATATTGTTATTAGAAACAAATCTAAATTTAAAAAAAAAATTGTTAATTCTAAAATAATTAATTTTAATAACTATGATCAATTAAATGAAAAACTAAAAAAAATAAAAGTTGATGTAATTATTCATTGTGCAACTCATTATGTAAAATTTCATAGTTATGAAGATATAAAAAAATTAGTTAACTCAAATATCTTACTTGGCAATATTTTATTAGAGAACTTAAAAAAACTTAAAGCAAAAAAATTCATTAATTTTTCAACTAAATGGATTGATTACGATGGAAAAAAAAACAATCCAAAAAATCTATATGCAGCATTTAAATCCTCATTCAACAATATTTTAAACTACTATCAGATTACAAATCAAAAAGTTAAATTTTATAATTTAATGCTTGATGATACTTTTGGAGATAATGATAAAAGAATAAAATTAATTAACGTATTAAAAAAAAATTATCGTT